>NZ_BCQX01000094.1 GCF_001552295.1 Globicatella sanguinis NBRC 15551
AGGAGAATCGGGTAAGCTAAATGACTCGACCGAAAATTTAAGCGAAGTGCAAAAAGGTTGGGGAGTGACCCCGCACCATTTGACAAAGAGCCTAAAAAACATCATCTCCAACAAAAAAGGAAGCCATCATAGCTTCCTTTTCACTCTATTAGGGATTTAACAATACTGACTTCTGGCTGCTTTTATCATGTCATGAGCACGATCAATTGTTGGCTTATCTGCATCGGTAATGCGAGCTAATGGCCCCCGAACATGACCACACTCTAATCCTTCACGACGTAAGATTTCTTTCATCACATCATATAGATTGCCTTGGCATCCTACCATTGTAAAGATAATTTCAGTTATTTTAAATTGAATCTCTGTTGCTAATGGGATATTTCCTTCATTAATAGCCTTATCACAAGCTAAGAATAACTCTGGCATGACACCATAAGTCCCTCCAATACCCCCTTCAGCACCCATCACCCGTCCACCAACAAATTGCTCATCTGGTCCATTAAAGACAATGATGTCACGGTCTGCTTCTAATTTCCATGTTAAAATATCTTGTACTGGCATTGACGAATTTTTAACACCAATCACATATTTATTTTCCAACATTTTTTTGAATTGGCCTGTTGATAAAGCATATCCGGTTGTCTGTGGAATATTATAAATAATAAAATCACGTTGTCCTGCTTCAATCATCGCTGTCCAATAAGCTTCAATGGAAGGTTCTGGTAAGCGGAAGTATATCGGTGGAATTGCTGCTAACGCATCAACTCCTAAATCAGCTGCATGCTTCGCCAACTCGACCGAATCGCGGGTAGAAGGAGCGGCTACATGGGCAATGATTGTCATCTTACCCCCTACTGCTTCCATGACGCTTTCTAATACTAATTTACGTTCTTCAACATTTTGGTAAATACACTCACCTGAGGATCCACCGACATATAAGCCTTTAACTCCCACTGATAAATAGTGTTTTGCTAATGCCTTACAGCGTTCAGCACTGATATTTCCTTCTTCATCATAACAAGCGTAAAACGCCGGGATAATCCCTTTATATTTTTCTAAATTGCTCATGTTCAATTGAACTCCTTTAATTATACTTCTGTTGCAATTTCTGAACCAACCAGCCAGTTAAATACTAAATCATTCACGAAAACATTCATCGCTTCATGCCCATATTCTGGCATAATATGAACACTCTTTTCACTCTCAATGCGATTATATGCGGCAAATTGGGTCGAGGGTGGGCAAACATCATCCTGCATCCCTACAAAAAATTTTACCGGACATTTTATGCGATGAGCGAAATTTTTTATATCAATATATGCCAAATTATCTAAAATCCGCTGCTCCGTTTCATGGAAGGGATCTTTATATTTGAAATAACGGAATAATTCATTATATGCTTCGGCGCAATCACCTAATTCCAAAATGCGTTTAAAATCGGATAAAAATGGATAAATAGAAACGACTTTTTTGATGCGTTGATTTAAGGCACCGGCAATTAATGCGAGTGCCCCTCCTTGCGACCCACCAAAACTCATTAAACAGTTTTCATCTACCCACTCTTGTTGCGCCAAAATTTCAATCATTTGATAAATATCCAAATAAATATCTTTATAGAATAATTTATCAGGAGATTGTGTCATTCCACGGATTACTTGTCCTTTAACGGTTACGCCATCAAAAACACCATGATCGATCGATTTGCCTGCTTGTCCACGAACATCCATTGCGACCACGCCAAAACCTGCTGCCACGTAGTTTAAACATTGTGACCAATCTGGGCTTTGTCCTTGATAACCATGAAAATGAAAGACAACCGGCACTGTTTTCTTTTCTTTAGGAAACACGCATTTCGCATATACAACGCCATGATTCGTTCCTTTAAATTTTAATTCATATGCTTGAACATTCGGTATATTAAATTGACAAGCCTCTAAAGTATACTCCGGTAATGATGAGACTTGTAATAATTCATTATCCCAAAACTCATCGAAATTTTGCGGAACTTCTTCACGACCATAATAATGACGCATTTCATCAAGCGACATTGTATCAAACATAATTCTCACTTCCTTATTCTTCTGGCATTATCTCTTCTTTAAGTGGTTTTCCTTTACGAATGAGAAAAAGTCCCAAGTTGAAGATAGCACTAGCGGCCACAATTGGCATATAGACAAATAATAAATTAAACCAAAACTGTTCAGCCGTAAATTGTTTCAATAATAGGAGAACCACTAAAAGACTCACTGCAACCGCATTGATAACTAATGGTGCGGTAAAATAATGTTTAGCCACTCGGTTAATAATGACCGTTGCCATCATGGATAAGCCCATATAGAGAATGCCATAATAAAACCACCCTATGATTAATTGTGATACTGTCATATTATCCCTCCTATCGAATGTCTCAGACACCTTGAATGTCTGCTGACTCGTTCTCAATATTTTACCTTCTTGAAATGTTAATTTGGTACAACTTTCATAAAGCGAGACGCAATCTCGTACGGTCGTGTAATGGCTCCACCTACCACTGCTGTATGAACACCTTGAGCAAAGGCTTCTGCCAATTCTTCTGGATAATGAATTTTACCTTCAGCTACAATGGGAGTATGGGTTTTTTCTACCAACTGACGCATCAGTTCAAAGTTTGGTCCTTCTGTTTGATGCTTAGTATAAGGTGTATACCCATTCATTGTTGTACCAATTAAGTCAAAGCCTAAGGCTTCTGCATGTAGACCTTCTTCCAATGTAGAAATATCGGCCATCAATAATTGATGAGGATATTTCTCTTTAATAGCTTTAACAAAATCATCAATCGTTCCATCCGCACGCGTGCGATTGGTAGCATCTAATGCGATAATATCGCTCTTTGCTTCAACTAACGCATCTACTTCCGCCATCGTAACCGTTATATAAGAATCAAATCCTTCATAGGACTTCTTAATAATGCCAATGACCGGAACATCGAAAGCTTCTTTAATTTGCTTGATGTCTGTGACACCTTGGGCTCGAATACCGACAGCGCCCGCCTCAATTGCAGCTTTAGCCATTAACACCATCACACCACCTTCTTCGCGATAAAGAGGTTCGCCTGGTAAGGCTTGACAAGAAACAATTAATTTTCCTTTTAGTTGATCGATTATTGGATGAGTCATTATCCTTTCACCGCCCCTACTGTAATTCCTTGCGCAAAGAAGCTTTGGAACATTAAGAATACAATAATCATTGGTAATGATGCTAGTAACGCACCTGCCATTAATAATCCATAGTTCAATGAGAATTCAGCATTTTGCGCCATCGACGCTAAACCTAATGGTAAAGTCTTCATTGTTTCTGAGTTAGTAAACACTAATTGTGAGAAGTAATCATTCCAACTAGAAATAAAAGTAAAGATGGCGAGTGCCCCAATTCCTGGTTTTACGATCGGAAGAACAATATTGATAAATTTCTTCACTTCCCCACAACCATCAATATCAGCCGATTCCAATAAGGAGTCCGGTACTGAATGTGAGAATTGTTTCATCAAGAAAATACCGAATGGCCAACCAACAGCCGGTAAAATTAATGCCCGATAAGTATCCATTAATTGCATTTCAGTAATCAATCGCAATAATGGAATTAAGATAACCTGTTTCGGTAAAGCCATCGCCCCAATGAAGATGGCGAATAATAGCTTCACACCTGGAAATCTTTTTTTAGCTAAGGCGTATCCTGCTAACGAAGCAGTTGAACACACTAAAATCGTCGTCGCAAGAGAAACAAACACTGAGTTAAAGAACCAACGCGCTGTTAATGGAATTAATAATTGTTTAAAATTATCCATTGTTGGTGTCATTGGAAACCACTCAGGTGGCATGGCAATCGCTACATCTTGAATTTTAAAAGCCCCAGAGGCAATCCAATAAAATGGGAAAATAAAGAAGATTGTCAATGCTGATAATAAAGTAAAAGACAAAATATTAAAAAGTCCAAATTTTTTAAATTCCATTTTTCATACCTCCTATTCAATGTCTTTATTTAAATACTTAAATTGTAATGTTGAAATAATCGCAATAATGGCTGCTAATACAACCCCCATCGCACTCGCTCTACCATAATCTTGGATCTTAATACCGGCTTCATAAACTAAATACATTACCGTTGATGTCGAATAATTCGGTCCACCGGCTGTCATCAATTGAATTAAGGCAAAGATTTGGAAGCTATTAATTGTCGTTGTTACCACAATATACAATGTAGTCGGAATGATTAATGGCCAAATAATATTTTTAAACATTACCCAATTTGAAGCACCATCAATCTTTGCTGATTCTAGTAATTCTACTGGCACATTCCCCAAAGCAGCGATATATAAAATAATGGGTTGCCCAATACTCGTGGTGATAAGGACGACGATAATAGCATAAATGGCGGTTTGTGAATTACCTAGCCATTGAATATTGCCATCAATAATATTCATCGATTTTAGGACATAGTTGAGAATACCAAAGTCCGGGTTGTAAATCCAAAGCCAAACAACTGTAATGGAAACAACGGATGAAACAGCTGGCAAATAAAATACCCCTCTAAAGAAACTGCGCACTGCAGCCGATTTATTATAAATATTAATGGCAATGAATAATGAAAGGATTACCACAATTGGAACAGCGATTGCCACAATAAACATGGTATTGCCCATTGATCTTAGAAATACATTATCAGATAATAGCTTCGTATAATTATCGATTCCTACAAAAATCTGTCTTCTTCCACGAAACTTATACAATGACATATGGATACCTTTAATCATTGGATAGAGTACGAATGTTAAGAAGAAGATCATTGCAGGAGCAATAAAGAGATAGCCACTTATGTCATACTTTCGTTTTAAACGATTTAACATCTTACTTACACTCCTTCGAAATATTATAAGACTTTAACTTTCTGTCTTTATTAAATAATAGCTAGGGTTTTAGCTTTAAATCGCTAACTTAGGTCTTAAAAATTGTTAGCATTGTCGCATCATAGAAAACACAATTTTAAAATCATAATAAATTTTAATATGGCACTAAATCTTCTTTCAAAATTGTGAGAATGCGTCCTATTTAACTAAAATAGAGCCCATTTCATTACTCGACAAATAGACGTTCACACCTGAATGTCCATACACCACTTGTGTAATGCTCATAAAGTCGTCGCAAATTGCGAACCCATGTGTCAACATATTTTTGTCCAATAATGAATGATGAGCTCTATCATTTCATTATATTTTTTGATAAAAGTGATTGGGAAGAAGTGGACCAGAAGTAGAAAATGAATGATTTTCGCTTCATCGGCCTATTCCGCACAGTTGGGTGTGGACCAGAAATAGAAAATGAATAATTTTCACTTCGTCTGGTCACCCTCACACAGTTGGGTTGGTCTCAAACCAGTCCTTATGATGCCGGCTGAGACCACTCAATCACTGTGCTTTTAATTTACGAACAACAGCTTGACTGATTTTTTCAAGTTCATTCCAATCTCTTTAAGACCACTCAATCACTGTGCTAGTATTGAATGTGCAAAAACTTGACTGAATATATCTTATACAGGCCTAGCTTCATTCCCAAATCAACTAAATTTAATACTATTCGCCTAATAACTCTACTTCTTCAGCATAGATGGCATTAGCTTCTTCAACGAAAGCATCTAAAGCTGCTTTAACATCTTCAGTATCACCAGATAATACACCTTGTAATAATGGGAACCATAAAGGACGCATTCTTGCATATCCTGGAATTGTATTATAATAAGCACCAAATTGATCGTTTAATTTTTCAGCAAATGTTAATTCCTCATTATCATATAAACCAGTTTCTCCCTCTTTAGCTGAGAAGTTACCGGTCGCTAATAAAGTACGTTTTCCCCAAACTTCGTCGTTAATCATGAAATCAACAAATAATTGTGCTGCTTCGATTTTAGCATCATCGCCATTATCAAATACCGCTGGACCTGCTACTAAATATTCATATTTTGGTGCTTTGTCCACATTCGGGAATGGTAAGAATTTGAAATCTAAATCTTCCCATTGAGCAGCTAAACCAGGACTAGCTAAAATCGTTAGGGCCGCTTTTCCTGACTTGAAGTATTCTAAGGCATCTTTTGCTTCTAAAGCTGCCCCTTGTCCCAAGATACCAGTAGGCGCTTGCTCCTTAATCCATTCTAAAGCTTTGACGCCTGCTTCATTATTAATGATATACTCTGTTACTTCATCATTGGTAATCCAAGAACCAAATAAGTTAGAGACAAATGCACGTGGACCTTGGTCTCCTGCTTGTGATTTAGAATAAACAACGGTTGGGATTGTATCGCCTTCAGCATCATTCACCGCTTCTAAAAATGCTTGGAATTCGTCTACAGTCCAATTACGATCTTCACTATCTAAAGGTAATAAATCTGTTACACCTAATTCATCCGTTAATCCAACGTTTACCGCCATTAAGAATGGTGCGATTCCTTGTGGATATAAGTATAATTCATCTTCAAATGAACTTGCTTTAACTGCTGCTTCAATTAAAGTGCTCGTATCAACATCAGTGAACGGTGCTAAATAGCCTTTACTTGCCCAGTCAATAATACGCCCTGGTGCATCATAGATAACATCCGGATTAGTTTGTGACTGTAATGCTGTTTCAATTTTTGCTGGACCGTCTGTAAAGTCCAATTTTTGATATTCTACATTAATATGTGGATATTTTTCTTCGAATGCTGCGATTAAAGCTGCATCATAGTCTTCTGACGCTGGGAATTCTTTATCGCTTGTAAAGTTAGGGAAGTTCCAATAAGTGATGGTCACTTCATCTTCGGCACTAACAACTGCTGGAGTTACCGATGCTACAACACCAGATAATACGGTTGCTGACATAGCGAAAGCTACTAATTGCTTGAATTTCTTAAATTTCATCTTTTATTCCTCCGTAAAAATAGCTTTTTGTAAAATTTCTTGAACTGTGGTCTTCATCTTCATCGCATAGTGATGATTTTCTAATAATTGCAATGTGATGATGTCGATTAAATAATAAAACGGCAATTGTGAATTAGCGAATTGATCGTTATTCACAAAACGACTACTATGGACAAAGAATGTCTCATCCGATAACTTTGCAATGGTACTTCCTTTGATACTTGTCACACTAATGATAGTTGAACCATTTGATTTTGCGTTTTTTAATGCATGTACCACTTCCTTTGTTTCTCCTGAATTACTAAACCCAATGACAATATCACCAACCTGTGTAATCGCACTTCCGATAATCATCATATGCGAATCAGTTTCAGCAATCGCATTTATTCCCATCCGCGATAAGCGAATCGCAAATTCTTTTGCTGTTAATCCTGAACTCCCCATACCATAAATGACGATACGATTGGCATTTTTCAATATTTGAATCACACGATTGATCTGTGCTTCATCAAGTAACTCCGCCGTCCGTTCAATTACCCGGTTATAATATTGCGTTACTTGATAAAACGCATTGACATTTTCATCTTTCTCATCGCTCAATGCCGAAGCAGAAAGTTCCATTTTTAGTTGGACATAACTATCACAACCCACTTTGCGACAAAAACGCGTGATCGTAGCAGCTGATGTACCAATTGCTGCTGATAAATCTTGAATGCTGATATTTCCTAAATGTTTTTGTTCTTGTAACAAATAAGTTGCTATCATCTGTTCTTTTGGTGAAAAATTTATAAAATTAGCTTCTATCTTTTCTACCAAACTCATTGTAAATCACATCCTACTATCTTAATAAAGATGAAAGTATAAAGCTCCTAACATGCCGGCATTGTTACCCGCTCGCGCAGGACTTATCTTTGCGGTTAAAAATCGTTCACTGACTGCTAACTCTTTTAACTTTTGCTCAATCGCTGGAATAATCATATCATGTTGAACTAAGATGCCGCCTCCAAGTACAATTTGGTCTGGATTCAAAGTATATTGCATTATAAGTACGCCTTTAGCTAGAGCACTTATAAATCGTTCAAACACTTGATTCACTCGTTCGTCTGATGCTAATCTTAAGCGTTCAAAAAATTCTTCGCCAGTTATCTCCTCATTGAGTTGTCGCTTCGCGTCCACTAGTAAGGCGGTAGTAGAAGCTATATCTTGAAAATATTGACCCTCAATTGGCAAATACCCTACTTCTCCAGCCATAAAACTTGGCCCTTCGTATAATTTCCCATCAATAATAATGGCTCCACCGACACCTGTTCCAATGGTTAAGCATACTAAAGTTTTTGGTTTTTCTAATTCAGTAAAAGCTTGCCAATACTCTCCTAAACAAGCAGCATTTACATCATTTATTACTGTGCATTTTACTTTGGTCAATGTTTCTACCGTTTCTTTTAAAGGAGTTCCAGTATAACCCGGTATTGTATACCCCGCATACGTGATGACTCCCTTTTGGGAATCCACCACTCCCGCTGTTGAAATCGCAACACCTTGTAATCGATACTTTTCTTGAGTTGTCGTACAGATTTGACAAACTTGATCCAAAATATAATTTGTAGACTCTGTTATTTTTGTTTTCTGACGCTCTGTGGCACTCAGTTGAACTCCTTCATTATCAAATACTGCATATTTAATATATGTACCGCCAATATCTATTCCTAGATATGACACTCGCTTCCCCTCCTTTTAAAAACGCTTTCTTGATTTCGCTTTCATTATACCACCGACAAAAATTAATTTCAAGTGTTTTTTTTATGAAAATTATTTTCTTTTAAAAATTAATTATAATGAGCCACCTACAAATAATCCCTCACCTTTCATGATAGAAAATGAGCATACTAATTATAGTTTGGAAACGAATGGTTTTAGGGCGTTCAATTAATATTAGACTATCATGCTAAAGAAGAAGTAAACACATCAAAATTTAGCCCTTCATGTTGGTAATCAACCTGAAATTGATTAATCAATTAAACTGACAACTATAAAAAAAGTGCTACAAAGCTCACCTGATGTAAAGCTTCCATAGCACTTTTTTTCAACAAAATATTTTATATAGTTTCAGAGATTTTCACAAAAAACAAAATCCCAATTAGTAGTCCTGTCATCTCCCTGTAAATGTCCCCCTATGTCCGTATCAAATTGAGGAGGAAGAGGCTGGGCATAAACTTAATAAATTTAGTTAAGATTATTGTTTG
>NZ_BCQX01000095.1 GCF_001552295.1 Globicatella sanguinis NBRC 15551
TTCACCCCCGCACAGTTGAGTAGGTCTCAAACAAGTCTTTAAGACGCAGATTGAGACCACTCAACCACTGCGCTTTAAATTAACGAGCATTAATTTGACTGAATTTTTCAATTTTTTGTCCAGCCTCATCCCCCTTACCTCTTAAGCTTTAATATAACAATATGAGACTGGGCAAAAAATTAATAAAATTTCTGCTCAGTCTCATCATACCTTATTTTGTTCTGATTGGCTATTTTCTTAGTATTGAGTAAGATATTTATCTAATTCCCATTGAGTGACTTGTTTTTGATATGAGAAGTATTCAATTGTTTTTTCTGCAATAAAGTTTTGTGCAATATGATCGCCTAACGCATCCAATATTACCGGTTCTTTTTTCAATTCTTTTAATGCTTCACGTAATGATCCTGGTAAATCATTCACACCCTCAGCTAAGCGTTCTTCACGCGTCATTGAATAAATATTACGGTCGACAGCCATTGGGGGTTCAATTTTATCTTCAATTCCTTTTAATCCCGCTGCTAATAATACAGATAATGCAAGATATGGATTAGCAGAAGGATCAACACTTCTTACTTCTACACGAGTGGAATTCCCACGGGCTGCAGGAATACGAATTAATGGTGAACGGTTTTGACCACTCCACGCAATATAAACCGGTGCTTCATACCCTGGAACTAATCGTTTATATGAATTAACCAATGGATTACAAATAGCGGTGTATGCACGGGCATATTTTAATAACCCACCAATAAAGTACTTAGCTGTTTGAGATAATCCATCAGGAGCAGACTCATCGTAAAATACATTTCCTTCATCGTTAAATAAAGATAAGTTAAAGTGCATACCTGAACCAGCAATTTCAAAAATTGGCTTTGGCATAAAAGTAGCATGAAGATTGTGACGACGAGCAACAGACTTCACAATTAATTTAAATGTCTGAATATTATCACATGCAGTTAAGGCATCGCTATATTTCCAATCGATTTCATGTTGACCTGGTCCAACTTCATGATGGCTCGCTTCAATATCAAATCCTAAATCTTCTAATTCTAAAACAATATCACGACGACAGTTTTCAGCTAAATCATTGGGTGCAAGATCAAAATAACCACCTTCGTCATTTAAATCCATCGTCGGTTTACCAAATTCATCTAATTTGAATAAATAAAATTCTGGTTCAGGTCCTAAATTAAAACTTTTAAAACCCATCTCTCTCATTTTAACTAAACTGCGTTTTAAATTACTGCGTGGATCCCCTTTAAATGGTTCTCTTTTTGGAGTATGCACATCACATATTAAGCGTGCAATGCGACCAGTATCTTGATGCTCAGCCCAATTAAAAGTTAACCATGTATCATAATCTGGTATCAAATACATATCACTTTCTTCAATACGTACAAAGCCTTCAATCGAAGAACCATCAAACATCATTTGCATATTTAGAGCTTTTTCTAATTGAGCAATCGGTACTTCAACATTTTTTAAGGTCCCAGTAATATCCGTGAACATTAAACGTACATATCTAACATTTTTTTCGGCTGCATCGCGTAATATTGATTCTTTTGTCCATGTCATAAAATTTTTCCTCCAAATAATTAAAACCTACTCCGAATATCTAACTCATCACGCAAAATTCGTCTCACGTCTTGGTCGGTCAACTGTTTTGACTCAACATGATTCATTGATTTTTCATTTTGATTTTCGTAAAATTTCTTAATTCCTTTCAAAGTCATTCCATCATCCATCATATCCATGATTTCTAAAAGCCGATCAATATCATTGAGTGAATATAATCTACGATTGGTCTCACTTCGTTTTGGGAAAATTAGTTGATAATCTTCATAATATCGAATCTGTCTAGCTGTTAACCCCGTTAAGCTCATAATTGTGCCTATTGGAAAAATTGCTAAAGTTCGTTTAATTTCTTTATTAGCCACTTAATTCCCCCTTTGAATTTTAATCATATTATAATAATCAATCAACGGCACGTCAATATTTAATTTACTTGTCATGTTATATTTTCTTACATGATAAATGTTTTTCATTTATATTACATTAGGCAAGTTCAATTCACTCATGAGTGTTTTTATGATACAATAGCTCTATGAAAAAATCGGAGGGCTTCAATGAAACGAAGTATACATCAAGTTGCAATTATCTTTACATTAATTGTGATATTAATAGGATCATTGCTAATCAATCAATTAAAAGAAGAAACAGAACTAAAAAATAATATTGCTCTAAACGAACAAATTCAACAACAGAAAGAAGAATCCTTGACCGAAACAACAATCGAGGAAACAACCGTTGTTGAAAAAATAGATTTCAATAGCTTACTAGCTGAAACGACCTCTCCTACATTAGCACAAGATATTACTCAACTCATCAAAGAACAATACAATGATTCATACTTAAAAGCGCAGGACGATATCGTCAATACGCTTAAAGAACAAAAATTAGATATTGAAAATACAGGCTATCTTTTTTTACCTGAACATCCTTCTAATTACACAGACTCAAAAGTTGAACAAATCGATATTCCGTTAATTTTACAAAAAAATAAAAAATGGCGGGCCCTTTCTTATGGAACGAATACCACCAAAGAATTAGGTGAAAATGGCTGTGCATTAGTGTCGTTATCGATGATTGAAAGTTATTATAAAAATCGTATTGTGGAACCCAATGAAATCCTAAATTGGAGTCAGAATGATTATTATGTTCATAATGAAGGTACTTCTTGGCAAATATTTTATGATTTCGCCATCGAGCATGGCTATCAGTTTGAAAATTTTGGATCGAATTTTTATGATGCCATGGAGGCACTCAATCAAAATCATATTGTCATTGTTTCAGTCCAACCTGGTCACTTCACTGAAGTGGGTCACATTTTATTAATTCGTGGCTATGATAGTGAAAATCGCAAAGTCTACGTTAATGACCCCAATGATAATGCTGAAAAAATGTTCAGTATCCAGGGAATTGACGAAGACATTCTTTTAGAAGATGCTTTAAACTTCTGGACTTTATATAAATAAGGAGTTTTTTAATGAATAACCACCAACAAAAAATACTGATGGCTGCTAGAGGAGCGGCTATCAGTGTTTCTGTCTATTTAATTCTTTCCATTTTAAAATTAGTATTTGCACAAATCTTTCATTCGAGCTCATTGCAAGCAGATGGATTAAATAACCTCTCTGATATTATCGCCTCTCTTTCAGTATTTATTGGGATCAATATCGCGAAAAAACCGGCTGATAACAATCACCATTTTGGTCATTCTAAATTTGAAACAATCGCGAGTTTTATTACTTCTGTCTTAATGTTTTATATCGGAATTGATGTTTTATCGAACAGCTTTCAGCGATTAATCAATCGAGATTTTCCCGTTACAGATAAAAAGGCAATGTATGTTTCTATTTTTTCAATGTTCGTCTTATGGTTTACTAGCCAGTATATTGCAAACCTCTCTAAAAAGACGAAGAGCCTTGGTTTAAAGGCTACTGCGACAGATATGAAGAATGACTTCCTAATAAGTTTTGGAACCTTATTAGGAACCATTTTTGCTCAATTTGGACTTCCAATAATGGATACGATTCTCTCTTTAATTGTGGCAGTCATTATTATTATTTCTGGTTATGATATCTTCAAAGAATCAACTTTTGTTCTATCAGATGGTTTCGATTTGGAAGAAATCGAAAAATATCGTGCCACTATTTTAAAACATCCAAAAGTACATGAGATCTCAAATCTAAGAGCCCGCCTTAATGGTAATAAAATTTATGTTGATGTGACCATTAAAATTGATGGTAATTTATCAGTAATTGAATCTCATCATATTACGGAAGAAATTGAAACAATACTCTCGTATAATTTTCAAGTTGAAGATTGTGATGTTCATGTTGAACCTTATTTTGAACCTAAAAAAGCCTAATAACTATTCACTCTATGTTAGAGAGAGTAGCTATTAGGCTCTTCTTTTATGGATAGATAACGAATTTAAACTGAACACTGGGTATTATAATGTAGGTGGAATTTCAGCAAATGTTAAACTAGAGAATTTATTATATTCTTTAGTAAAAAGGAGTCTAACCGTATCTCGGGCACCACTACGGTTTTTAGCAACAATAATTTCCACACTATTATCAGGTAAATCATCATTATGTTCGACCTCTTCATCGCCTTCTTGTTGGTGATAATCTTCACGGTATAAAAAGGCAACAATATCCGCATCCTGTTCAATCGATCCCGACTCACGAATATCACTTAACATTGGACGTTTGTTTTGGCGATGTTCTAATCCACGCGATAACTGCGAAAGCGCTATAACAGGCACTCCTAATTCTTTGGCTAATTTCTTCAATTGTCGTGAAATCTCAGAAACTTCTTGTTGTCTGTTTTCTTGTCCACTACCTTCAATTAATTGTAAATAGTCTATCACAATTAACCCAAGTTCAGGATGTTCTTGTTTTAATCGACGGCATTTTGCTCTAATTTCAGAGACACGAATTCCTGCTGTATCATCAATAAAGATTGGCGCTTCTCGTAAGGTATCCGCAGCAACTGTTAAACTATTCCACTCATCCTCTGTCAATTGACCGGTCTTCAAATTACCTGCGTGAATGTTACCTTCAGCACAAATCATCCTGTTAACCATATCAATTGCACCCATCTCTAAGGAAAATATAATCACTGGTACTTTTGACTTGGTAGCAACATTTTGTGCAATATTTAAAGCAAAAGCGGTTTTACCAACTGATGGCCGAGCTGCCAAAATAATCAATTGATCCGGTTGAAATCCACTCGTCAATTTATCTAAATCAGCGTAGCCTGAAGGTAATCCAACGACATCGGTTTGTGTTTCAGATAGTTCAATTATTTTTTCAAATGCTTCTTGAACTAACTTTTGCATTTCTTTCGGTCGATTGCTATGATTATTTTCACCAATCGATAGAATCAGCTTTTCACTCTTATCCAAAACATCTTGTACATCTTCTCCAGCCGCATAAGCATCATTCATAATTTGAGTCGATGAAACAATAAGTTTTCTTAAAATGGAATTACTTTTTACAGTATTGGCATAATTCTCCACATAAACAGTGGATGGTGCTTTGGAAATCACTTCAACTAGATATTCCGCACCCCCAATATTTTCTAATGCATCATTCGCATCTAAATATATTTGAATATTCCCGATATCAAATGAACCATCACGATCAAAAACCTTCTCAATAGCTTCAAATATTAATTTATGTGATTGACGATAGAAATCATCTTTTTCTAAAACCGCCTGTACCGTTCCCATTTTAGAGGGATCAACGAGTAATGCCCCAAGGACTGATTGTTCGGCTAATGTATCGTGTGGCATTACACGCTCATTCGATACTAATTCCATAATTAGGACCCTCCTTAATAGTATTTCTTCTCTAGTTTACTAAATCAATAGGGTACTTGCAAGGTCAAATATATGAACTTAACATCACGATTTATCCCTTTCATATTCTAATCTTTAAAAACAAAAACTAGACCTTTTTTAGTAAGGTCTAGTATTTTATATAAAATAATTGATGTTTAACTTATTTATATTTTAAGCTTCAACAACATGAACTTTTATTTTAGCAAATACATCCTGGAATAATTTAACTTCAACATTATGATATCCCAATGACGATAAATTTTGTTCCATTTGAATTTTTCTTCTATCAATTTCAATTTTATATTGTTTTTTTAATTCTTCTGCTATCTGTTTTGATGGAATCGTACCAAATAAACGACCATCTCCAGCTTTAGCTTTAATTTCAACAACCGTATCTTCTTTTTCAATAAACGCTTTAATCTCTTTTGCTTCAGCTAATTCTTCTGCTTCTTGTCTTTGCTGTGCAGCCTTTTGCGCTTTTAATTGATTCATTGAAGGCGCGTCAGCTAACTTAGCTAAACCATTCTTTATTAAATAGTTACGGCCATAACCATCTGATACTTCAATTACTTGACCTTTTTTACCTTGTTTCTTGACATCTTGTAATAATATAACTTTCATTAAAAAACCTCCATTATTTACTTTGATTGATTGCTTGCAATAACAAATCTTTTGCTTCGTCAACCGTTATATTTTCTAATTGTGCTGCTGCATTTGATAAATGACCACCGCCACCTAATGATTCCATTATTTTTTGCACATTAATCTTACCTAAACTTCGTGCGCTAATACCAATCGATGTCATCGTTCTTTGGAAAATTACAAAAGCAGCTTCCACATGTGTTAAAGATAACATACCATCTGCAGCTTGAGCAGCTGTCACATTATCAATCGGAAGACCTGATTCACTTTGAGTAATCGCATAAACTGAATCAAAAAATTCTGTACGTTCGATTAATTGATTACGCTTTTTAACATCTAATAAGTCTTCTTGTAACATTCTTTGAATTTGTTCAGTATCGGCTCCACGTGATTTTAAATAACTCGCAGCATCAAATGTTCTGGAACCTGTTCTCATACTAAAATTATTGGTATCTACAATGATTCCTGCCAATAAAGCCGTTGCTTCGAAACGATTAACCGGTTCACTGTCATTGCGTACATTCATAAAGAACTCAGTAACCAATTCACTCGTTGAAGAAGCAGTCGTTTCAATATAGGTTAATACCGTTTGTTTAGGAAATTCTTCACTTCGACGATGATGATCAATCACAACGATATTTGGACCATATACTAATAATTGTTCTGCTTCTGATAAGGAAGGGCGATGATGATCGACTAATATTAATAAAGTTTTTGGATTCAAATGTGTCTTAGCTGTTTCTGAATCAATGAATATATTTTTTAAATTATAACTAATTTGTGGACTATTCAATAGATTTTTAATATCGGTATTAAAAGTAGATTCATTAATAATGATTTTTGCTAATTTCCGTCGTTCAGTTGCAATTTTATAAATACCTAAAGCAGAACTTAAAGAGTCCATATCCGGGTACTTATGGCCACTGATAATCACATTACTAGCTTGATCAATTTGATTAATTAAAGCCTGATAAACTAATTTCGAGCGGGTATTGGTACGTTTTTCAGTAGGATTTGTATCGCCACCATAAAACCTTGCTGGTTCTTCATCCATTTTGACAACCACTTGGTCGCCACCACGCCCTAAAGCCAAATCTAAATTCATTTGAGCCTCTTTTGCTAAACGATTGATTTTCACTTTATCATCTGTTGAATAGGCTATCCCGATGCTCATTGATATTGGAATATTTCTAGCATAATATTTTTCACGAATTTCACTAAAATATTTAAATTTTTGATGTTCTAATTTTTCTAAGGTTTTAACATTTAATAGAAGCATGAACTTATCATCTTCTATCCTTTTAATATAAATATCTTGTTGTTGTGCCCAATTATTAAGTTCATTGATAAGATCTGCATCAAAATTAGATGCTTCTTGATCATTTAAAGACTGTACGACTTCATCGAAATCATCTAATAGTAAATATCCATAAACAATACGATTATTTTTATATTGTTGCTGAATATTATATTCATTTTCAAATTCAATCCAATAGATAGCACGACTATTGACATCATGAGAAACTCGATAATGTTTTTCATTATAGGTTATCACTTGCCATTCCTTATCAATGGTTTCAATAATAGTCATTAAATCGGGATTAATATCCTCCAATTTTTGCCCTACAGCATTTTTATAATTTATGATCGAATTTGCCAGTGAATTTCCCCAAGATAATCGATGATCTTGATCATATAATAGAATCCCAATAGCTGAGTTATCATATACATTTTCATTTACAACTTTAATATCTTTTGCTAATTGATTGGCTATCATTTTTATTCTAGATACAAAACGATTCGTATAATAATAAATAAAAATAAAGATTGCTATTAACAAAAGTAGAAGTAAAATACCAATTTCAAATTTTAGTACAAATGCAATTAGCATAATAATAATGTAAATTAAAAGTAAGGAATAAATTTGCCAACTTAGTTCAAGTTGATGAAAAAACCTTAAGAAGTTTTTTACACGGTCTAGTTTAATTAAAACCACCTCATTTCTCATTAATCTATTATAACATATCCGGTAATTGATATCTATTTAGCCATTAATGTTTCACGTGAAACATCTTAAGTGAAAAGAATCCGTATAAAGATGTCAAAAAATTATTGATAAAAATTTAGTTAGCTATATTTGATGGATTGTTTAGTATCCTAAACATAATGATGCAAAAAAACTTACTCAATATTCCTTTATTAAGTAAGTATAGAAAGTAATTGGTAAAAAGTAACATTTTATAACTGAGGTGATTATTTGACAAGGGCACTGTTAAATTAATTTGAGATGAATGTAAAGAGTATCCAATTAATAATAACCTTTAACGATGAAACTCAACTATATGTTTTACTTGAAGCTTGTAGTTCTTCGCAACCAGGATCAAAAGACTTATCGAAAAGATGGTCAATCAAAAATATAGAATTTTCAAAAATATCTCAAAAAGTCAGCAACGCTAATTATTTAGTTCTTTAAATCATTATAATGTATCTCATCCCAATCGATTATTCGCTAGAGAATCTCTACTATTAATTAAGGAAGATTTACTCAACTGGAGTCATGAGAACCAAAGTTATTCAGGCAAAGAAAAATCTTTTTCACAAAGTTTCATTTTTCAAAACCAGGTAAAATATTTTCATCTGAAACCTAATTGAACAATGTAAGCATTCCAAATGCACCACAAATAATAAAATAGCTAAAAACAAGCTTTTTTGTTTTCAGAGATTTTCAATATGTCTCATTATGAGACACAAAAACGACCTTTTTTGGATGTTTTTTTCATTTTCATAAAAATCCAAAAAATAAATCGCTAAACTTTATATATTCTTAATAATTAAGCAAAATATGTCTCAAAATGAGACACGAGCTTGTGAATGAAAATAATACGTGTTATAAATTACTTTTTAATAAGATTTTAAGCGCAAAATCACAAGCATCACATAGAGTTACCCTAAAAAAATTATGAACATTGTACATGCGAATAAAAAATAAAACTATCTAATATGAGGCTGGGCATAAACTTGA
>NZ_BCQX01000096.1 GCF_001552295.1 Globicatella sanguinis NBRC 15551
CCTTAAAAGAAAATGTGCTATAATGAAAATATTATTTACAAAGGGGGGAGAAAATGGATACAGTAGTCTTAACAATAGCTGGTTCGGATACTTGGGGTGGTGGCGGTATTACTACAGATATCAAGACCATTGAACAAGCAGGAAGTTTTGCGGTTAATGTGATTACTTGTATCGCAGTTGAGAGTAGTGATAGTTCTTTTGAAATTGTTTCTTTGCCTGCTAGTTTAATTAAGCAACAGCTTCAAACGATTGCGAACACTTATCAATTATCAGCCATTAAGATTGGTTTATTAAACGATGCCATTACGATTGCAGTAGTCAAAGAATTTATTGGAACGCAAAATTGTCCGATTGTAATTGATCCTGTAATGGCTTTTAAGGAGTCATCGAAGGAAATCAAGCAAATTAGATTAGAAATGATTGACTTAATGAAATCAGCGACCGTCATTACACCTAATTTAACGGAAGCAAAGATTATTTGTGAAAGTGGTGACATTGAGAATCAATTGATGCTGGCAGATGAAGCTAAGAATATCTACTCAATTGTGAAAACTCCAGTATTGATTACCGGTGGTGCGCGCTTTCCAGGTGAAAAAGCAGTGGATGTTTTATTTGATGGCAAAAAGATACACTTTTTTGAATTACCTAAATTAGATACCTTAAATATACATGGAGCCGGTTGTGCATTATCTTCAATGATTGCAGCTCAATTAGCAAATAATGAAACACTCGAGCAAGCAATCAAAAATGCTAAACACTTTGTATATCAAGGGATCAATCAAGGTTTGTCTTTACCATCCGGTGATGGGGGAAATATTTGGAATAGAATAGGGGATAAAAATGAGAAATAAATTTGATGTTCGTACATTAACATATTTAGCAGTCATTACAGCAGTAACTTTAGTTTTGTCATTATTAATTATTATACCAGTTCCTGCTACTAATGGATTTGTTACAATATTAGATGCCGGAATTTATTGTGCAGGTTTAGCCTTCGGTTCATTAGGTGGGGGAGTCGTTGGGGGACTCACTGGCTTATTAATCGATATAATTTCAGGATATACTATTTGGGCACCATTCTCACTTGTCATTCATGGATTACAAGGATTGGTTTATGGCTTGATTATTGAAAAATATGGAAACGACAATAAAAGCATGTTGTTTGCTTTAGCAATCGCTGGCTTGATTATGGTTGGCGGCTATGCGATGGCCAATGAATTCTTATATGGTGGCGGTGTAGGATGGGTTTCAATCCCAAGTAACATTGTACAAGTTGGTTTTGGTAGCGTCGTTGTGATGCTTGTAAAAAATAAATTTTTATCGATATTAAAAGTATACTCTCATTAGGAAGAAGGAGCAGAATTGAACTTAGAACAATTACAAGAAAACTTAAATGAAATTATGGACAATATTATTGAAAAGGCAAATTTAAAAGAAAATGATGTCTTTGTTTTAGGATGTTCAACAAGTGAAGTGATGGGGCATCAAATTGGTAAACATTCTAGTTTAGAAATTGGTGAGTTGATTGTTCAAACACTTTTAAATAAGTTAAATCCATTAAACGTTCATTTAGCGGTTCAAGGCTGCGAACATTTAAATCGCTCATTAGTTATTGAGTCAGTGGTAGCTGAACGGAAAGGCTATGAAGAGGTATGGGTAAGACCAAGTCTTCATGCCGGAGGCGCTGCTTCGGTATCAGCTTTTAAATTATTTAAAAATCCGATTGAAGTGATGGCAGTACAAGCAAAAGCCGGCATTGATATTGGCGATACTTTTATTGGGATGCATGTTAAATCCGTTCAAGTACCGATTAGACCGACGATTAAAACTTTAGGACATGCTCATGTAACGGCAGTCACTTCACGTCCACGATATGTTGGCGGTCCTAGAGCCATTTATGAGGGAATAGAAATAAAATGAGCGAAAGTAAAGACCTTCTGACGATTGATCAGAAGGTCTTTATATTTAGAAGAAACTATTTAAACTGTAAATAAATGACATAATTAGCGAAACTAACATCGTTAATACCATTGCGATTGAAATAAAGCGGACCATTCGATCCATTTTCGATAATTTTTTCTTATTTTTATTTGATTGAAACATAACATGATCTCCTTTATTAATGACAGTACTATTATATTATAAACGATTAAAAATATAAACCAACTAAAGTCCAATTTTTTGCATTAAGCTTTAATATTTACTGAAAATTTGGTAAAATAAATGAGAAATAATAACTAGGAGGCAATTACATGTCAAAACAACAAATTGGTGTCGTAGGTATGGCCGTAATGGGACGTAACATCGCATTAAATATTGAAAGCAGAGGGTATTCAGTAGCCTTATTCAACCGTACGGGTTCAAAAACAACCGCAGTCATTGAAGAAAATCCTGAGAAAAATTTGAAAGCAACTTATTCGGTTGAAGAATTTGTTGATTCATTAGAAAAGCCTCGTAAAATTTTATTAATGGTTCAAGCCGGTAAAGGGACAGACGCAACTATTGAATCATTATTACCTCACCTAGACAAAGGGGATATTTTGATTGACGGAGGAAATACTTTCTATAAAGATACGATTCGTCGAAGTGAGTATTTAGCGAACTCTGGCATCAACTTTATTGGTACTGGAGTTTCTGGTGGTGAAGAAGGGGCATTAAAAGGACCTTCAATTATGCCAGGTGGTCAAAAAGAAGCTTATGAATTAGTAGCGCCAATCCTAGAACAAATTTCAGCTAAAGCTGAAGAAGATGGCAAACCATGTGTGACATACATTGGTCCAAATGGTGCGGGACATTATGTTAAAATGGTACATAATGGTATCGAATATGGTGACATGCAATTAATTGCGGAATCATTTGATATTTTACACCGTGGTTTAGGCTTATCAGTTGCTGAAATAGGAGATATCTTTACAGAGTGGAATGAAGGTGAGTTGGATAGTTTCTTAATGGAAATTTCATCTCAAATCTTAAAAACCAATGATCCTGAAACAGGTAAACCAATGGTTTCTGTCATTATGGACCGTGCGGGTAATAAAGGAACTGGTAAATGGACTTCACAAAGTGCTTTAGATTTAGGTGAGCCTTTATCATTAATTACAGAATCAGTGTTTGCACGCTTTATTTCAAGTCAAAAAGACCAACGTGTGCATGCAAGTACGATTATTCCAAATGTCGATGCTAAATTGGAATTAGATGAAACAGCTCGTAAAGAATTAATTGAATCCATTCGTCAAGCATTGTATTTTAGTAAAATTATGAGCTATGCTCAAGGGTTTGCTCAAATGCGTGAAGCAAGTGAAACCTATGACTGGAATTTACCTTATGGCGAAATCGCAAGTATTTTCCGTGCAGGTTGTATTATTCGTGCAAAATTCTTACAAAAAATTACCGATGCTTACGAGAATAATTCTGAATTACCAAACTTAATGTTAGACGACTATTTCTTAGAGATTGTCTCTAAAAATCATGAAGCGGTTCGTCATGTGGTATCAGTGGCGATTGCAGCTGGAATTCCAGTTCCAACCTTCTCTGCAGCGATTGCTTATTATGATTCATATCGCTCAGCAGTGTTACCGGCTAACTTAATCCAAGCACAACGTGATTACTTTGGGGCTCACACTTATAACCGTGTTGATAAACCAGGTACTTTCCATTTCCACTGGAATGAAGTGCGCGAAGAAAAATTAGAAGATTAATTATTTTTAACTCTTGGGAGTCCAAATTAGATAATTTGGACTCCTTTATTAGTATTATGCGCTTAATTATTAGAAAATCTTAGGTTTTCAGTAATAAATGGTGGAATTTTGCTACAAATTTGTGTAATATAAAGACGAAGAGATTAAAAATTGATAAGGAGGACATAGTATGTCTGAAGATAAAAAACAACGTGTTTTAATTATTGAAGATGAAAAGAATCTTGCACGCTTTGTTGACTTAGAATTACAACATGAAGGCTACGAGACCAAAATTTGTAATGATGGTCGCAGTGGATTAGAAGCAGCCTTAGAAGAAGATTGGGATGTTATATTATTAGACTTAATGTTACCAGAATTAAACGGCCTTGAAGTATGTCGTCGTATTCGACCAGTAAAAGATACGCCAATTATTATTATGACTGCCCGTGATTCTGTTATGGACCGTGTATCCGGTTTAGATCAAGGGGCGGATGATTATATCGTAAAACCATTTGCGATTGAAGAACTATTGGCTCGTTTACGTGCATTATTCCGCCGAATTGAATCAGAAGAGGAACAACGTTCACCTCAACAGCCGACGGTTACCTATCGTGATTTAGTCATCGAAAAAGCTAATCGGATTGTGCGTCGTGGTGACGAAGTGATTGATCTGACTAAACGTGAATATGAATTATTATTATTCTTAATGGAAAACTTGAATATGGTAATGTCACGTGAAGTTTTATTAGATGAAGTTTGGGAATATAAATCAGAAGTGGAAACCAATGTGGTGGATGTTTATATCCGTTACTTACGTAATAAAATTGACTTACCAAATAAAGAAAGTTATATTCAAACTGTTCGTGGTACTGGTTATGTTATGAGAACGTAAAGATGAATATTAGAAAATGGTTTAAAAGAGAACAACCCATTTCCCTAAAATGGAAATGGGGCGTTTTATTATTTTTAGGTTTCTTTGTTATCGCGTTAACGACTTTAAATTTTAATTATTATTATTATCATCAAGAACAACGCTCAGCGATCAAAGCCGTTTATCAAGAAAATTTTGACCGCATGACTGAGTATATTCAATCCTTTGATCACTTATATCAAAGGCCATCAAGTACTGATTTAGATAATAAACCACTTAATAGCAATCAACAATCACAAAATATCTCGAAAGAATTGTACCAGTATATTAGCACTGGTTTAAATGAGGATTTAACAATACGCTTATTTAATGAGCGCAATCAATTAATCTTCAGCAATAGACATTTGGATGTCCCAACGGTAGAGAGTAACAAACAATTAGTGGAAACTCAAATCAAAGATGTCCTCAGTTATGTTGGTCGTACAACAATCCGTTCGACCCAAACAGGAGAAAATTTAGGTGTCCTGGAATATATTGTGCAACCACAAACCTTAATTGAACTGGAAAAGAATCAAAGACATATCTTTTTTATTTCAATACTTGTGCTGTTATTGGTAGCAGCTTTAGTTGCCTTTGTATTATCGCGTCTATTTTTACGACCGCTAAATTATTTAAATAATGCTTTAGATTTGGTAGAAGAAGAAAATTTATCTGAAATGCGCATGCGACGCCCACGTTCTACGGATGAATGGAGTGATTTGACTTTACATATTAATCGCATGCTAGATAAAATCGATTTGTATGTCAGAAATCAAAAACAATTCGTAGAAGATGTTTCTCACGAGTTAAGAACACCGGTCGCAATAGTGGAAGGCCATTTAAAATTATTAAATCGCTGGGGTAAGGATGATCCAGAAATATTAGAAGAGTCGATTTCTGCTTCTTTACAAGAAATATCAAGGATGAAGGGCCTTGTACAAGAAATGCTTGATTTAATGAGGGCCGATCACGCAGAAATGGATTATAAAGACGAAATTACGGAGGTTTATTCGACCATCAGACAGATTCACAGCAATTTTGTGATGCTTTATCCAGAATTTAATTTTTACTTAGATAGTGAAAAGAATCCTGATGATTTGTATATTAAAATGTTTCGTAATCACTTTGAGCAACTGCTCATTATTTTGATTGATAATGCAGTCAAATATAGTCAAGACCGTAAAGAAATCCATCTTTCAATCAGTACTAGTCTTTCCGAAATTGAAATTGCCGTTCAAGATTTTGGTGAAGGAATGTCTGAAGAAGACAAAGAGCGCGTTTTTAGCCGATTTTATCGTGTTGACAAAGCACGATCGCGTGATAAAGGTGGTAATGGACTCGGCTTAAGTATTGCTCAACAATTAGTAAAAAGCTACAAGGGCTCAATTAAAGTCGAAAGTGCACTAGGTCATGGCTCAATTTTTTATGTCACATTTCCAATCTTAACCGACCAACGGCAAATTTATAAGAGTAAACAAAAAGCAATTCGAAAAACATTATAGTATCTTGTGAACAATAACTTTCTGTTAAAATATAAGTGGAAGTGATTTCATTTATTTTATTTATCAAAAGTTATTGTTCAATTATTTATTTAGGTTATAATTGATTTGAAATTGCTTTTTAAAAAGGGGTAAGAACATGATTGAATTTCGAAAAGTAACAAAAACTGAAAAAGAAACGCTACTTTTGGATAGCGCTAGTTTTTCCATTAAATCCCCTGGTAAAATATATACAATTTATTATGACGATGAAGCTCAAAAAGATAACTTATTGGGAATCTTATTTGGGTTAGACAGTGATTTTGAAGGGGATTATTTACTTTTCGATCAAAATGTTCATGATTTTTCTGAAGAAGATTGGCACCGTGTCAGGAATCAGGAGATGCAAATTGTTTACCAGAAACAGAAATTAAATGATTTAATGACAGTGTGGGATAACTTGGCAAAATTAGGTTTTTTTCCTGAAGAAGAGATTAATGAACAACTTGTTACCTTATCTTTAGAAGATGTAAAACATAAAAGGGTTTCGGAGCTAAGTACCTCTGAAAGAATGAAACTAGCCATTGCTCGATCACTGTTACTTAAACCCAAAATCTTATTATTAGATGAACCGACTAATGGCTTAGAGTTGAATAACATTCAATATTTAATGCAATATATTCATCATTTAAAGGCAAAAGGGTTAACGATTATTATCTTAAGTAATAATATGTCCATTATTGAAAATTCGGATGATATATTTCAGTTTAAAAACCAGAAAATCGTTAAAATTAAATCTAGTGATGAGGCGACACAACCTATTGCTGAAACGTGTAAAAAAGCAAACATTGTCAAGAAAACACCTTATTTACAAGCATGTTCACTGTTAGAAGCCAAGAAACTTGAAAATATTTTAATGTTAATTCCAGTAGCAGTGGTGTTTTCGCTATTATTTATGCTGTTTAGTTTTCAATTTAGTCGCATAACCAATCGTTTTGAACGCCTTTTTACAACGGTAACTGAAAATACGATTGTAATTGATACGGGGGAATTAATTCCCAATGCTCAAAGGGTGTTGCTTGGTAAAGGAACAACGTCAAAACTTTCGGATGGATCTAAACTATACTTTTCTGACGAAGATATTGATATTGTAAAAAATATCAAAGGAGTCAAATCAGTCGATAATACTGATAAGAATTTATTTTTAGAAAAAGATCGTGATGGTTATGGATTAAATTTAATCTATAATCAAGATCAATTATCCGACCAAATAAAAGATCAATTTAAATATAAAAAGGGCGAATTTTATATTGGTTTTGGCTTTAAAATGCTCACGATACCCAAACAATCCAGTAGCAGCTTTAATCCCGAAAAGTTAACCATTATTGAAGGGGAATACCCAGATGATGATTCTAACCAAATTTTAGTACCAGATATATTTATCCAATCTTATTTCCAACATCAAGATTATAATAAAGTGGTGGGAGAAACCGTCTCTTTTGAGACCGTTGCAGTAGATAATCAATTGGATGTCAAAAAGAGTGATTACATTATTTCTGGTGTTTATCATTTAGATACTGCTAATACAAGTGACCTGTACTTTCCTATCTATGTTCCTTGGAGTCATTTTCTTATTAATATTGAAAGAGATAATCTGATGGATTATTATAATTCGTTAAAGATGATGTATAATTCGAGTGGATTGGTGAAGGGAAATAGTACTGTTGAAATGTTCAATTCATTTGAGGAATTTGAAAAAGCTTATGGATCAGGTTATGCCACCATGATTATTGAGTTAGAATCTGACGCTGATCAGCAAGTAATTGCAGAAGAATTAGAAAGATTATTTCCTCAATACGTTCAATTAAGTCATTATAGTTTTAAAAACGGAACAATCGCTGAAGATTATCAAAGGGAGAAAATTATATTAATTGGTATTTCTAGCTTAGTATCTTTAATATTAGGTTTATTATTAAGTCTGTTTAATCGTCAATGTTTTAAGAAACATACCGACCAATTGGCGATACAATTTAGTTTAGGTTATTCACGTGGTGAAGTTCAACGGATACTCATCTACGAACACTTAATTTTGTTTTACATTGGTTTTGTAGTAGCGTATATCTTATCAAGCGTCATCTATTTAATTCACTTTAAAAATACATTATATTTAAATGGCATCAATCAATTATTTAATCCCGTTGTGATTGCGACATTATTTTATTTAGTCAACATATGTTTACTGGTTGCGCTAATATGGAATGTTACCAGAGTGAAAGAAAAACAATTGTATAACTCTTTATTAGGAAAATAAAATGCAAAAGCTTTCCATGAATAAATTGAGAGTTCTTTCAAGAGGTGAATTGTATTTTGAAAGGATTAGCCCTTAATTATTTAATTTGTGACTCCATCAGGGAAGACAAGCAATGGTTTTGTATTTTAACTGAACCTTGTTGATATCATCATCGCAATCATTTATACTGACAAATTTGAAGAAAAGTTTAATTAAAATTGTATTGTAGAGAGAGAAGATAATTTAAATAATGGCGGATGTTTTATGAAGAATTTAAGTAGGAAAATGTTTCTACTGGGAATAGCAAATTTTGTTGATTTATTACTTACTGCCAATAGACATCTTTGAAACTTACACTAATCTAAGACCAACTGGACTGGTTTCTATCTTTATCTGCCCAATGATTGGCCTGGTAGGTTTAATATTGGGGATTAAAGAAAATGACGGGTTATTTATAGTATTGAATCTACTTTTAATTTTAATACTGCCGCTCATCATATTTGTAGGGCAGATGCTAGGTCCAATGTAATCAGTATTAGAGGGTAATAATGGTTCTTTTTAAATGGTGTAGGTCACGGAGTTGGCTCTTTGTCAATTGGTGTGGATCACAGAATTTTTGGGGAGTGGGCAAGAAGT
>NZ_BCQX01000097.1 GCF_001552295.1 Globicatella sanguinis NBRC 15551
TCAAGTTTATGCCCAGCCTTTCGTATTTTGTTTCATCTCATTATGACCTATTAAAAGCCTAATCTCTTGCTATTTAAAGCGTTTTTTCGATATAATTCAGTTGACATTACTAGATGGAGGAACATCAAAATGGATATTAATTATGCGGAAAAAATAAAAAAACTACGACTCCAAAAAAATATGACACAAAAAGATCTCGCGAAAGATATTTGCAGTCAAGGACTGATTTCCAAAATCGAAAAAAATGAAGTTGATTCTGATATTAAAATCTTACATAAAATTGCGCAAAAACTTGATGTAACGGTTGGCTATTTGATTGGTGAAGTGGATGATGTTGGCCATAATATTACTTCTGCTATTCCAAAATTTCAACAAAAAATAAATACCTTTATTGAAGAAAATCGATATTTAGCTCTCGAACATTTCTTTAAAGAAGTGGTGAATGATGCAAGCTTTTCTCCAATCAGTTCAACTTATAAACTATGGATTGAATCCATCATCTTAGCGAATAATTATAATCTTATCGAGGAAGCAATTGCAAACTGTGAACAGGCGATTAGTATATTAGAAAATAAAAATCGACCAGAACTAGGTGACCTTGAACTTCATATTAATTTATTAAATTCGGTTGCTGATTATTATTTTTCGTTAGAAAACTATAATGAAGCGATTGAATATTTTGAAAAAGCACTAAAATTAGTTGAAAATAAAACAAATTTTTTACACTATCAGATTAAAATTTTATTTGGACTTGCACGTTCAAACTCCTATCTATTAAAGATTATGGAATCCAATTTTTATGCAGAAAATGCGGTTCATCTATCTGCTCAAACAAAAGATTTACAAAGCATCGATTCATTATATTTATTATTGGCTGATAATGCAATTATTGCAGATGATTTTACTAAAGCAGCAGAATTTTGTAATAAAGCACAGTTAATTGCAGAGATTAAAGAAAATAACTTCTTAATGCCTTACATTAACCGTACTTATGCTAAACTTCAACTAAAAATTAAAGACCAACAAAAAGATAATAAGTAGAAAAATAACAATAGCATATCAATTTGAGGCGAATGATAGAGTTGATGCGACTGATTATAAAGTAAATCACAAAAAGTTCCTATAAAGGGTCCGACTTCATCGAATTTTATAGGATCAGCTAATGGTACTACAGTGTATTTTCTATTTAAATGCAAAAATCTCCCCTAAAGTAGTTAACTTTTAAGTAGCTACTAGGGGATTTTTTTGTTGCTAAATAAATTTTAGCGATTATTTACGTTTGCGAATCATATCAAATTTTTCAACTGGTTGGTTGACTTTTATTTTACAAATCATCATGGCATGAGGGGCCACTTCTATCGCATTTCCCTCTTCATCCCATAATTCCGTTAAATGTTGTTCAAAATGACGCATACCCGGTCCGTAAAACTCAATATCATCACCAACTTTAAAATTATTGCGTTGTTGAATCGTTGCAATTTGAGTGACTGGATCATAGTCTAGCACTTGACCAATAAAACCATATTGAGGGATTTTACGACGTTTACCAAATAATTGTTCATTTTCTGAAGGAGTACTGTAGTAAAATCCAGTGGCTAATTCACGTTGAGCCGCTTTCCATAATTCATCAACCCATTCTTGTTTTAATTCATAATGATCAGGATCTGCACAATAAGCATCAACAGCCGCACGATAAACATTTGCGACAGTCGATACATAATGAATGGATTTCATGCGTCCTTCAATTTTTAAACTATCAACGCCTGCTTCACATAAATCCGGAATATGCTCAATCATCGCTAAATCGACCGAACTCATAGAGAATTTTTCTTCAATACCTTCTTCACCAGCACCCACCATCTGACGGTCACCATTAATGGCGATATCAAATAAGCCATATTTCCAACGACAAGACTGACAACAGCCACCACGGTTGGCATCACGGTTTTCCATATGATTCGAAAGAACACAACGACCAGAATAAGAAATACACATTGCCCCATGTATAAAAGCCTCAATTTCTACATCGACACGTTCTTTCATTTCATTAATTTCTTCCATGGAAACTTCTCGCGCAAGGACCACTCGTTCTAATCCTTCGTCTTTCCAAAAATTTAAATTTTGATAATTAGCAGCTGAAGCTTGAGTGGATAAATGAATTGGTAAACCAGGCGCTGCATCCACACAAATTTGCATTAGAGCGGTATCAGATACAATCACTGCATCAATCCCAATAACTCTTAGATGACGGAAAAATTCATCGGCTCCCTGCTCATCCCCCTCATGAGTAACCATATTGGCTGTAACGTAAACTTTCGCTCCGCGTTTATGAGCAAATTGCACCGCTTCTGACATCTCATCAAAATCAAAGTTCCCCGCACGACTGCGTAAACCAAATTGCTCTCCACCAATAAAAACTGCATCCGCTCCATAATGAATTGCTGTTTTTAATTTTTCTAAAGTACCAGCTGGTGCTAACACTTCAGGTTTTTTAGTAATAGTTCGCATCTTATTCCTCCTACTTCACAAATCCAGGTTCATATAAGAAGAATCCTGTATCAAGACCACGATTAGCTGGATGTAAAGTTCGCACATCTTCTTCTAGTTTTTGAGCGGCTATTGCATCAAATGTCACAGCTTCAATTTGATCACGCGCATCAACAAATAATTTCGCAATTTTGACAAAATTAGTTCCTGGCGAGAAAATACCTTCTAATTTGAATTGAGCGACGCCCATATCGACTAAGTCTTGTAAATGTTTCGCTAACAATACATCATTATTGGCAAAAATATGTGTACCATTGCTATCTTGATAGATAGAATAATGACTTTCTGGTTTACGTGGTTCGGATAAGAATAAGCCTCGATCACGTGTCACTGATTCATTTTTGCCGATATAATTATAATAATTTTGCAGTAGTGGACGTTTAGATTGATGAATACAAGTCGCACCATAAACTAAAAATTCCACCGGCACCAACGATTCACGCGCTAATATTTCTAAAGAATCACGCGGTACTTCACGAGCTATTACCGCACCGACCGCTCCTCTTTTAGCCCAGAAATTGATGGATTTACTACTTGTCACTATCACTTGCGCATCATAACGATAAGGTATAAATAAATCAGGATTTTTCATAATTTGAACGACTCCTGGGTCTCCCACCGTTATCGTATCCACATTGATTGATTTTAAAAATTGTAAATATTCAGGAACTTTTTCAATTCCATCATTATGGAAGATTGCATTCACCGCAATACTAACTTTTTTACCTTTCTGATGAGCTAAAGCCACTAACGATCGTTGCTCTTCACGAGTAAAGGAGTAAGGTAATCTCAATCCGAATTGGTCCTCACCAAAATAGAGAATATCTACCCCTGCATTTAATAGGTTTTCAGCTTGTTGGAGTGACTCAACTGTTGCAATCAGTTCAACCATTTCCTTGCCTCCTCTTATAAAAAATACTAATACCTTTCTATTCTATCATAAACCGTTCTGATGATAAATATTTTTTATAATATTTTGGATGAAAAAAGCAAGAAGTCGAAACATAAGTGTTTCATACTTCTCGCTCACTGCTTTAAGATAAAAGCTCTCTATTTAATTATTTCTAAAATACTTGTAAATTCTCTATCTTGTGAGTCTGCGACTGCTTTAGATGTTAATTTACCACGGTAAGTATTGATACCGGTCATGATGGTTTCATTTTTAAGAGATGCTTCTTCAATTCCACTACCAGCAATTTGTTTCGTATAGCGTAAGGTTGCATTCGTTAATGCGATGGTTGATGTTCTTGGAACAGCCCCTGGAATATTCGCAACAGCATAATGAATCACACCATGTTTTACATAGGTTGGATCTTTATGTGTCGTTGCATGGCTCGTTGTTTCAAAGTTACCACCTTGGTCAACGGCGATATCAATTAAGACAGAACCTTCACGCATTTGTTTAATTGTTTCTTCTTTTACTAATACTGGTGCACGACGACCAGCAATTAAAACAGAGCCAATTACAACATCTGAATCCACAACTGCACGATGAATATTAGCTTCATTTGACATTAATGTTTGCACACCATGGCCTAAAATTTGTTCTAATTCTGCTAAACGTTGTGGGTTCACATCTAAAATCGTGACATTTGCGCCTAAACCATAAGCTAATTGGGCACTGTTTAAACCAACAACTCCCCCACCAATGATCGTAACATTCGCACGACGAACACCTGGAACACCTCCTAGTAAAATACCAGGTCCACCGTTATTTTTCTCAAGGAAATTAGCCCCAATTTGTACAGCCATACGTCCAGCTACTTCTGACATTGGCATTAATAAAGGTAATGTGCCTTCATGAGCCATTGTTTCATAAGCAACCGCAATAACGCCTTTATCTAATAACGCTTGTGTTAATTCTAACTCTGGTGCTAAATGTAAATAAGCAAATAAAATTAAACCTTCATAGAAATAATCAAATTCTTCTTTAAGAGGCTCTTTTACCTTAATCACCATTTCAGCTTTCCATACTTCTGCAGCAGTCGCTTTAATTTCCGCTCCTGCTTTTGTATATTCCTCATCTGAAAAGCCAGATCCCTCTCCGGCATTGGTTTCGACTAAGACTTGATGTCCAGCATTCACTAATTCACTAACGTTCGCTGGCGTTAAACCAACTCGGTCTTCACTTGCCTTCAATTCTCTTGGTAATCCTATAATCATAAGTTTAAATTCCTCCTCATATGTCTTTACTATAACATAAAAAGGACAAAGGTAAAAATAATATGGTTTAAATTTCGAATAAAATTGCTTTATCTTACCAAAAAAAGCCTTAATAATCTGTGTGAAATCAATATATAATGAGCTTAACATATCGCCAACCTGTGTTGATTAAATGGATTATTTTACTTAAAAATTAGGCTGTTAGTCGCAAATTTTAACCACTGTTTCGATTGCTTCTGCAAAGAAGCCATTTAGCTCGTTTATTATTACGCAATAAAATTTTTTGTAATTAACTTAAAAGCATTAAAGTGCTAAACACCATTATCTATCATCTTGTGGCGTTACTAGGTCTGCTTCCGCAATATTCTCTAAATAACGGTCTGCTTCCTTAACAATCCCACTTAAGCTTCCCGCTTCAAATGGTGACAATAAGTTGGCAGTATTCACGATTTGTTTGAAACTTTGAGTACCACCAATTCGACAAATCGCTAAATAATCATCCCACGCTTTAGGATCTTGATCCACTTGACTTCGTTTCCAGAATTGTAAAGCACATACTTGTGCCAGTGTGTAATCAATATAATAGAATGGCGAATTAAAGATATGTCCTTGACGGAACCAGAATCCACCTTCTTCTAATAGTTCAATGCCATCATAGTCTTTCCAAGGATTGTACATTTTTTCTAGTTTTCTCCAAGTGGCACGTCGTTGTGCTGGAGTCATTTCTGGATGCTCATATACTTCGTGTTGATAGTGATCGACTAATACACCATATGGTAAAAATGATAACGTGCCAAATAGATGACTATATTTGTATTTCAAGGTTTGTTCTTCAAAGAATAGTTCCATCCAAGGATAGGCAAAGAATTCCATACTCATCGAATGAATCTCACAAGATTCATAAGTCGGCCATACCACTTCTGGTGTTTCAATCCAACGAGAAGAATAGACTTGAAAAGCATGTCCCGCTTCGTGCGTTAAAACATCCACGTCGCCTGAAGTACCATTAAAGTTAGAAAAAATAAACGGTGAGTCAAAATCTGGAATATAAGTACAATAACCACCACTTTGTTTACCAGGTTTAGTGACTAAATCTAATAATTCTTTTTCCACCATAAAGTCAATGAATTCACCGGTTTCTGGTGACAATTCATGGTACATTTTGACACCATTGGCTAAAATTTCTTCCGGTGTTCCTTTAGGTTTAGCATTACCGTCTTCAAACTCAAAACCTAAGTCATAGGATTTCAACGCATCTAACCCTAATCGTTGTTGTTGACGTTGATACAATTTTGATACTAAGGGTACTACATGTTTTAAAACTTCTTGACGATAGATTTCAACATCTTTACGATTGTAATCCAAGCGATTCATACGCAAATAGCCCAATTCAACAAAATCATTAAATCCTAATGCCTTCGCAATCGCATCACGTGTTTTCACTAATTCATCATATAAGCGATCAAATTCATCACGATTTTTTTCAAAGAATTCACTCACTAAAACAGTTGCTTCACGACGTTCTTGGCGATTTGTTGATTGTGTAAAGGGACTCATACCAGATAAATTATAAGTTTGACCTTTATATTCAATCTCAGCTGAAGCAATTAATTTAGAATATTCTGTTGATAATTTATTCTCTTGTTGTAATAAAGGAATCACTTTCACATCGAATGTTTTTAAACTATTTTCAGCTAATTGGAAAAATGTTGCGGGTACTTTCTCTTTTAAATCAGCTAAAAATTTTGATTCAAAAATCGCACGATAAAAATCATTAACCCATTCACTAATTACGGGCATATTTTCATCCCAAAAACTAGTTTCTGCTTCATAAAACTCATCACGTGTATCAATGGAATTACGAATGAGAGCTAAGTTATATTGGGTATCAATCGTGTTTTGAATTTTTTGAATCCCACGCACGGCCTCATACGCCGCTTCAGCTGTCTCACTGTCTTTTAAAGCAGTAACAAGTTGCATAAACTCTGTTTTTACTTGGTCCAAATTAGGACGCTCATATGGATAGTCATTAAATTTCATTGTATCCCTCTCTTCTTAAGATAATAGTACAATTATAGCATATTCTAGTGAAAATCGGGTAAGATTTAAACAATCAATTAGCGCTTTAAAGGGGGATAGAGTATAATAGATAAGTGCAAGAAAGGAGTTGACGATCTTGAGTGAACAAGAATTAAGTGCGAAAGAAATTCGTGATCGCATTGAACAAAAATTAACTTTACTGCCTGACCTGCCTGGTTGTTATCTAATGAAAGATAAAAATGACCAAATCATCTATGTCGGGAAAGCTAAAAACTTAAAAAATCGAGTTCGTTCTTATTTTAGAGGCGCTCATGATACGAAAACAACTAAATTAGTAGCCGATATTCACCACTTTGAGACCATCGTCACTAATAGTAATAAAGAAGCGCTACTACTTGAAATCAATCTGATTCAAAAGTATCAACCTATTTATAATATTAAATTGAAAGAAGGGACGATGTATCCCTATCTCAAAATTACCAATGAGCGTCACCCGCAATTAATTCTAACCAATATTGTAGGTAAAGATGGTGCTACTTATTTTGGTCCATTTCCTAATGTGGGGGCGGCCACAAGCACTCAACAACTTTTACACAAAGTTTATCCCTTACGTCGCTGTGGTAAAAATGAAAAACGAGCTTGCTTCTATTATCATTTAGGACAATGTATTGGTCCTTGTGATCATGAAGTGTCCAGAGAAGAATACGCAGCCCAAATCAATAAAATTAAACAGTTTTTTAATGGCAATGTGAATGATATTAAACAAGACTTAAAAGTTAAAATGGCTGAAGCAGCTGAAAAATTAGAATTTGAAGTGGCAGCAGATTACCGCGATCAATTAAAATATATTGAGACCACGATTGAACGTCAAACAGTGATGAGTCAAGATTATGATAATATGGATGTCTTTGGCTATACCTTAGATAAGGGATGGTTATCAGTACAAGTTTTTATGTTAAGACAAGGTTCTATTTTAAAACGAGAAGCCGCTATTTTTCCAAGCTACGCTGATCCTGAAGAAGAAGTGACGACCTTCATCGCTCGCTTTTACAAAGAACAGTCTCAAATGAAACCACGTGCAGTATTAGTTCCGAGTGATATTGACAAAGAATTACTTGAAGAAGTATTAGAACTGCCCGTATCGACGCCATTGAGAGGTAAAAAACGTAGCATGTTAGAGTTATGTGAGAAAAACAGTAAAATTGCCTTAGATGAAAAATTCCGCTTAATTGAAATGCGAGAATTAAAAACCACCAAAGCGGTTGAAGATTTAGCTCAATTATTAAAAATTCCACAAGCTTATAAAATTGAAGCCTTTGACCATTCAAACATTTTAGGCACCAATGCGGTGAGTGGTATGGTTGTCTATACCGATGGTAAACCCGATCGCAAACAATATCGCAAATACAAGATTAAAACCGTTGAAGGTAGTAATGAATTTGCTTCGACACAAGAAGTCATTCGCCGCCGTTACACCAGACTCTTAAAAGAAAATGCTCCCCTACCCGATTTAGTGTTAATGGATGGAGGCAAAATTCAAATTAGGGCTGCCCGTGATGTCATTGAAAACGAACTGGGTCTAGCGATTCCTGTTGCCGGTATGGTCAAAGATGATCATCATAAAACAGCAGCGATAATGGATGGCTACACGGAAGAAGTATTGGATGTTGATCCTAGAAGTCAAGTGTTTCATTTTATTCAACGCGTTCAAGAAGAAGTTCACCGCTATGCCATTAGTTATCATCGACAAGTTCGTAGTAAAAGCCAAATCGCTTCTCAACTACAAGAAATTGAAGGTGTCGGTCCTGCGACCCGCACTAAACTTTTAAAACATTTTAAATCATTAGATAAAGTGAAACTGGCGAGTGTAGAAGAAATTCGTTCATTAGGGATTCCTAGTAAAACAGCCGAACGCATTATCTTAGCGTTAAATCCAGATGAAGCCAATAAAGCTGTTAAAGTTAACGAAGCGATTGAAACTAAAGAAACAATTGAAGCTGCTACGGTCAACGAGGCGATTGAAACTAAAGAAGCGATTGAAACTGCTACAGTCAACGAAGTGATTGAAACTAAAGAAGCGAACGATAAGGCGACTAAGTAAAGGTCTTAAAATTGGGAGTGAACCAGAAGTAG
>NZ_BCQX01000098.1 GCF_001552295.1 Globicatella sanguinis NBRC 15551
AAAGTGAAAAGAAAACTCATGCAGAATTTATGTTTAACATTGCTAATAACAATCCACTAACTTATTTTTTTGCTGAACGCGTTACTAATAAAGACTCACAAGCTAACGTTTAATCATTCATAAAAAAAGAGAAAGAGAGAGGTTTAAGTGGTTGAAATTTTCCGCAAGAAACATTTCTTCTGAGGCCTTTCACCTTCGGGAAAGATAGCATAAAGATTGCGGATGTATAAGACGGTAGCTAATTGTGATTAAAAAACAATGGCTTTGTGTTTCGGTTTGCTTCACAGAACCGGAAGACTTAAATTCTTGAGGTTTGCTCATTCATTAAAGTTCAATAGTAGTTGGCAGTAGCTAATTGACTAATACTTCGGTTAACAGATCGTACTAGTCAAATTAGCTTTATTGGGGAGCTACTTCGTTCAGGTCCTGTAGCGTTAGCCAAATAATGAAAAAATATCCCTACTGCCGTTATTATTAACAGTCAGTAAGGATAATGAATTCTTTATACATTAGTTGTGTTTGCGTTCTGATTTTAACAATTGGTAAGAACGTTTCAAGGTCGCTAATAAACCTTTATCACTCGTTACCAAGACATTACTCTTATAGAACATTGCCGATACCCATAAACAAATCACCATAAAGACAATCGTAATGACAATCGATAAGAGAATCTCAGTACTGGTAACCGTTTCGGCCGCTACTCTAAAAGGCATGACAAACGGTGTAAAGAACGGTACTAATGATCCAATTTTGACGATGGCATTATTTGTTGAAGCTAAGGCATACATACCGATATAAAAGCCAACTACTCCTAATAAGATTAAGGGTGCTGAAACTTTGTTGACATCTTCAACTTTCGATACTAAGGAACCTAAGAAACCAGCTAATGATGAATAAGTTAAGATACCAATTAAAGCAAAAAGGCCTCCGAGTAATAAGTCATTCATCGCTTTAGAAAGCATATCAGAAAGTGAGAACGGTAAGCTTAAAAATGATAAGTCAAAATTCATTTGGTTAAAGAAAAATCTCCCAACAAAGAATAACACGACATAGATTGCTAATTGAGTTAAGATTACTAAGCCAATCCCTATCATCTTACCAAAGAAATGTTGTGTTGCTGAAATACTAGACAAGACGATTTCCATGATACGTGAGCCTTTTTCAGTTGCTATTTCTTGAGAAATAATTCCGATATAAATCATGATGAACATATAAACTACAAAACATACAGCATAAGCTAGACCGGTTCTGACGCTTTTTAAATCTTGATCCGCGGTATCAGCTTGTACTTCACCTGACTCGGAGAAATTTAAATTAACTGTTTCAAAGCTGACTTGTTGAGCTTCAATTTCAGCTATTTTCGCTGGATCGATCCCTAAATTTTCAATACTGGTCTGCGTTTGATAGGCTTGTAATACTAATTGAATTTGATTCACATCAATGTCTTTACCTACTTTTTCGCGGTAATATTTACCACTAATAGGTGCTTCCACAGAATCAAAGGTAATAAAACCGTTAATAGCACCCTCATCCAAAGCTGTTTCAGCTTCTTTTTGTGCTTCATAATAAGTGTATTCATTACCTAAGGCTGATTGATCTAAGACGGTTTGAATCTCTTGAGTCGCACCCACAATCCCAATATTACCAACACTTTCGGCCTCTTTACTTGTACCGATAAAAAATCCGATTAATCCAATAACGCCAATCATCAAGATCGGACCTAATACCATTGACACAAAAGCCCAAGAAAATACGTTTTTACGATACACTTCACGAATCACAATGCCCATTTTATTCATGACTTTCACCTGCTTTCATTTTGAAAATCTCTTCTAATGTTGGTGCTTGTTGATAAAATACTGGTACATAATTGCCTTTTGTGACTTGATCAAAAATCGCTTTTCCATAAGTTTCATCCGCTATTTCTAATAAATATTGATCAGTATAATGATGTTTAACAGCATTCACACCTTCAAGAGTGGCTAATTGTTCCTCCGTCCAATCTGGGGTTTCAATTAATAGTTTAGTGCGTCCAAATGATTGACGTACTTCTTCAATCCCACCATATAAAACTTGTTTTCCATTATGAATCATGACCAATTTATCACAAATCTCTTCAACATTATTCATATTATGGCTGGAGAAAATAACACAGCTACCTTTATCTTTTAAGGCAACAATCCCTTTTTTCAAGAAGTCAGCATTGACAGGGTCTAACCCACTAAATGGTTCGTCTAAAATAACCAATTTAGGTTCGTGAATTAAGGTCGCAATTAATTGCACTTTTTGTTGATTCCCTTTGGATAGTGATTTTATTTTATCAGTTCTTTTCCCTTTGACATTGAACCGCACCATCCATTCATCGATTTTGTCAATAATATCTGATTTTTTCATTCCTCGTAATTCAGCAAAATAGACGATTTGTTGTTCAATGGTCATCTTTTCATATAATCCACGTTCTTCTGGTAAATAACCAACCGTATTGTATACTTTATCGGTTAGTGTGACGCCATTCCACAACACTTCTCCATTGCCTTCAGGGGTTAAAAAATCTAAAATCATCCGAAAGATGGTCGTTTTACCTGATCCATTTTGCCCGATGATTCCCATGATAGTGCCAGGTTCAATCGTAAATGAAACATCATCGACAGCAACTAAATCGCCAAATGTCTTTCTAAGATGTTTAACTTCTAACATAAATCTCCCTCCATGACCATTTTGATAGTATAAACATATCACTAATTAAAGGCTGTTTCAATCGATTTCCATTTATAAATTGTAAAATATTGTAAAGTTTTATTAAATATACTCATAGTTATTCACACGGATATTTGATTGATAAAACCATACAAAACAAAATAAACTTTCGTTAGCAGTTTTATCAGTCATTATTACCTTTTACGATAATTTTTAGAGCACGATAGGTAGCTTAATTTAGAAATAAGCTAAACAAAAAAAACTAAGCTTCACCCTAAAAGGTTTCACTTAGTCGTATTGATTTATTTTAATGGAATACTAGTACCGGTGTACCATACGTAATATTTGCATAGATAATCGCGACTTGATCCAAAGGAGTATTAATACAACCCAGAGAACCATTATTCACGTAGGTATCGCCTCCAAATGACCATTGCCAACTAGCGTCATGAATCCCTTGCGCTTGATAGTCAAAACGAATCCAATAATCTACCGGCACTTTATAATCAACTTTTAAAGTCGGATTATAACCAACTAAATGGGTGTCATATAACATTTCAATCACCGCATTAGCGCCAGGAATTGTCTCGGTACCATATTTACCAGATACAATATTAGTGGCAACCAGAACTTCGCCATCTACATAATAATACATCATTTGGTTCGTTAAGTCGATCTCAACATAGGTATTACCAATGTCATCTTTTTCACCTAAACGATTCCCTACTCCATAAAAGGCCATTTTACGAGTGACGTCTTGCCCATTATGAATATCAGCAATGATTTGTTGTACTTCTGTATCCACATCGATTGACCACCCTAAAATACCTGCTGGCACTGTTACTGTTCCTTGCAAAGTACTTTCAAATTGACGGTCCTTACCTTCTGTTGAATACTTATCATTTAAGGCATTAACGTAAGCATAAACCATTTCCTCATCAACATATAAATCATTGTTGGCATCGAAATGAATCCACTTTTGTAACTCTTCACGAGGTATCGTAATATCATCACCAGCCACCTGTAGGGTAATCTTCGTATCTAGAATCCGATTAATATAGTCCATAGTTTTAGTTACTTGTTCGCTATCTTCACCGATATTAGGGTCTGCATAAACCGATTCTAATTCAATCTTGCCAGTATCTTGCTCTAAAGAATCAACAATCGCTGCTGATAATTTATCATAATCTATCTCGGTCCCCTTTTGTCCAGGTTCAACGAAATAGCCTTTATCATCCGAATAATCAATCCCTGCGTCGACAGCTTTTTCCCGACCATCATTCGTAATATTTAATTTATCCAATGCACCTTTGACTTGTTCCGAATCAACCGTTACATTATGTCCTAAAACATTTTTAACTTCAGTGCCGTCAAATAGATTTACTACCCATTGACTTGGATCTTGTGATTCATAGGTTGCTTTTAAAATTTCATCGGGTGCAACTTCTACTCCTAAATCACCTAGCGTAATTTTACCTAATTCTTTACCCTTTTCAGTTAAGGTAATTGTTTCCTTATTAATGGCCTCATTGATTTGTTTTTCAGCTTCCGCTAATGTTAAATTACCAATGTTGACCGATCCATAACTTGTGTTAGGGGTGAATTTTTCGGCATAATAGCCTACTCCACCTAGATAACCTAGACCTAAAGTAATTAGTGAAACAACCCCTGAAATGACTACTTTTTTCAAATTTTCTCCCCCATCCAATTTATCTCTCATTTACCATAACATAAAAAAACTTAAAAAGGGAGTGTAAAATTATGAAATATTTATGAATTTCCATGAGGATTGGTTAATGATTACTATTACTCAATCCTAAACAATTCATGAAAAGCTGGATTATCAAGTAAACTTGCATCCTTAATTAAAATGACATGATAGAATTGCTCATCCATAACTTTCATATAAACTCCCGCTATATCAAATGATTCAAATAAATACCAGTCTTCATTTAATAGCGTACTATCAAAATCGATCAAACGAAAATCCAACGTTAATTGTTCAAGTTCAGCTACCGTAATATTAGGTAAACTGATAAAATTGACACTGCCATCAATTGCTTGACCAATTCGCTGTGTGCTCTCGAATTCGTGATAATCAAAGGAAGTCCCTTCTATCGATTGCACATTGGTTTGATATTTTTTCTCGAATCGTGTTTTCGTATCAAATGCAGAGTCGAAATTGATGAACGGTAAATACGATTCTTGACTACAAGCGGCCAACAATAAAACGGCTGTGAGCAGAATCCAAAATTTCTTCATTGCTAACTCCTTTAAAATACGATTAGTAACGATATTATTATATCGGTTTGATTATTAAAACTCAAATAAAAGTCGACATCTTAATAAATTATTTAGACATTTAGGCAAAAATGACAGTATACTATAGCTATTATCAACAACTGAAAGAAAGGATTATCAAATGAAACAGTATTTATTAACGATTAGTCAATTAGGTAAAATATCACAAACCCATGTTAAAGCTTTGCGTTATTATCAATCCATCGGTATCCTAAAACCGGTATATGTCAATCCGGATAATAACTATCACTATTATAGTTTAGCTCAAGTCACCTTAGTTCAAATTATTAAATTATGCACCGAAAATGATGTACCACTCAAAGAATTAAAACGATACCTCGATGAAAAAGGAGAAACGATCGCCTTAAAAGACTTAATTGATTATGCTAAAGCATTGGTAGAAACCAAGATTGCCAAAGCACAAAAACAATTAGACTATATCCATTATATCCAAGAGGAAATTGAACACTCACAAGAAATCCATCAACAACACGCCTTACACTATGTATTAGATGAGGCTCATTATTGGGTCGAGTCATTTGATGGTCATATATTAAGTGAGGATTATTTTACCAAATTAATGGCAATTGAAGATCAACTCAATGAATTAGGACTCTTGCCAGTCAAACGTATTGGCTTATTACTCCGCTATGAGTACGGCCAAAAAACGCCTTTCATTTGCTTAAAATTGGAAAAATTGCCCTCCCAACAGCATCCGCAAATTGTTACCATCCCAGAACAACGTAATCATATTGAAGACGTCTGTTACGAAGATTTAACAGAGCGGATAAGCGAAATAGAAGAGCAATTCAAACCACAATGTATTTTTGTAACAGAAACCTTTGAAGATGACTACGACCTCTTCTCACCTCACTTAGAAATTCAATTTGACGAAGCAGAATGATGGGAATCACCGTCAATCAATAATGAGCTACCGTCACTATTTTTGAAAATTTTTGCTGAATTAGGGCTTTAAGTACTATCAAGTGAGATGGCGCAATTCTTGGCACAAGTGGAGCAAAAATTGACACGCCTGGTACTCATAGTAGTACGGGTGGTGCTCACATTGGCACGGATGGTGCTCACATTGGCACGGGTGGTGCTCACCTTGGCACGGGTGGTGCTATTTGATGGCAATACCTAGAATTGTTGTGATTATTACCTGGCATTTTTAAAAATTAAAAATAATTATCAATTAGGATACTCATTCTAATATATTAAAGTGAACGGCCAATTAGGACGGTTATTTCTAATAGTTGAATTGAAATTTTTCATCTGCCTATTAACACCGTTACTTTAATATTTAAGCGCCCGGTTCTGTCTAGAATCAGGCGCTTAATTTTATGACAATTCGGCTAAATAATGTTGAAAATTTAGATTGAATACTTGATGACGATTTAAATCGGGTTCAATCGCTTCATAAGCAATCGGAATCGTTAGTTCATCCACCAACATAATCGTTCCTAATCGTTCTGCTGCATTGTCTTTTGGTACTAAAATCGGTAACCCCACAATATCAGCTAATAATTGCACTGATACTCTAGAATAAGTCAAGCCACCTGTCAAAGCGATACCTTTAAAATGATGTAAGGCCCTTAAATTTTCGACATTATGACGCACATTATAGAACACCCCACAAACCATCGCCATTAACAAGTCTTCGCGGTGATGATGACGCTCTAAACCAATGAATTTTGCGACCGCCTGTTCGTCCCACAAAGGCGCTCTTTCCCCATTTAAAAACGGTAAAAAGACTAAATTACTAGGTGTTTTAGTCTTAATAACCGCCTCTAACTCTTTAAAGTTCGTTTGATACACCGAACAGATCCAATCTAAAACATTGCCTGCATTATTGCTAGGATAGCCGACTAAACAGTGTTGCTGATCAATGATATAACTAAAATTCATGGAATCAAGATCTACTCTCATCTTATTCGCTATGACCCGCACTGCATGACTCGTCCCAAAAGATAAAACCGCATAATCATTAAAACTACGATAAACAAAACTTGACGACACCCCATCAGACGTTCCAATCACAACCTCTGCTTGACCTAAATCAAATTCTGCTAATAAAGGTGCCGCAGCATTACATTCCTTAACTAACGGTAACTGCGCTAAGTTTAACTGCAATTTATCTAGCGCTAATTTACTCCATTGGCCGCTCTGACTATCATAGAGCCCCGAACTACTGGCGTTTGAAACATCTATCCACCATTCACCAGTCAAAAATTCAAAAATTAAATCCTTAAGGGAATAGATTTTAGCTACCGAATGCCAAACAGGCTGACGTAAATGATAATACAATTTGTAAAATGGATTCATACTATGAATCGGCGTACCGGTTGTTAAATACAAGTCATCTTTGAACGCATCATCGATTAAAGATAACTCTTGATGGCCCCGCTTATCCGCCCATGTCACAATCCCTGTCAAATCATGATACTCATCATCCCTCAATAAAATGGAATGCATCGCTGTTGTTAACACAATGCGATAGTTAAATTCTGGCTTCAATTCACGTAAGCCCCTTAAAATTGCTAACCGCATCTCAGACCAACTTAATTCATAATGCAAACCATCCGAACGAATCTCTTGATAACGATAGGCCCATTCCTCCTCAAATTGCAACTGATGATCAAAACGAGCCAGCTTCAAGTTCGTCGTCCCCACATCAATACTAATTGTATAGCGATAACTCATAATACCCTCCTCATAAAATAAAATCATAACTGCTAATAATTAATTCAATTATCTTATAGATTGAAAAGGTTGTCAAAGGTTGATTTTTAGATACTTTACAATATGAAAATTTAACTAAACTCCATTTTTTAATAGATGAAAGTCAATATTTCGATAAAAAGAGTCGCACTTCAGAAAAAAGATATAAAAAAATGTATCTTAATCATTTACTTCAATTTGTGAATTTCCACTTCTTCTTCTAAACACCCTCACATTTTTTTCCCACTTTTCACCAACTTCATTTTCATTCACAAACTATGTCTTAAAATGAGACACATTATTAAGATTTATTAAATTTTCTCGACTATGATCGCGAAATTTTATGAAAATGAAAATATCTGTCAAAATATGCCCTTTTCGTGTCTCAAAATGAAACATTATGAAAATGACAATTCTTGTTTCAAACATAATTTAGTTGTCAGATTGTGAATAAACTCAAAATGTAATGCTTTCATCCACTTTAACCAAACTGCTTGAAAACAAATTCCACTCTATTGAAAACACTATGATTGTGAAGTTGGGGGTTCCATTCTATTTTCTTACTCCTTAATTAATCTAATCAGATCCTCCTCCATTAAATAACTCATCCCAATTTTCCACTTTTCTTAGGAAAGTGACTCTGAAAAACTTTCCCAAAAAGTTTTCTGCTTAAACCCTTCCCATTTTATTTTTTAATTATGATACAAATAAAGACTATGCGTTATTATGAGTAACACTAAGAAAAAGTTAGTTTATTGTGATTAGCAATGTTAAGCATCAATTCTGCATGAGTTTTCGTGGATTGGCATAAACTTTATAAATGCAATCACGTTGTGTTCGCTAATTTATATCGCATTGGTTGAGTGGCCTCAACCTGCGTCTTAATGAGGTTGAGGATAAAGTTGACGAATTCAATCAAGTGATTGATCGGTATTTAAAAGCGCAGTGGTTGAGTGGCCTCAAACT
>NZ_BCQX01000099.1 GCF_001552295.1 Globicatella sanguinis NBRC 15551
TTTTTCATGGGGAACAAATCGAATGATGCGAAAGAGTTAACCATTATTTGCATTTTCCATTTGACATTTTGCCCAATGATAAGTATACTTTAGAAAGAAATTTAGGGATCTTTAAACGTGTTCGAGAAACATGAAAGTTACCATAACCATATTTGCCATTGGAGGATTGCGCTAAATCCGTCTAATAGCACTATCTTTATGTACTTTTATGAGCCTACACACGTGTGTAGGTTTTTCTTTTTATCACGAAAGAGTGAAAGGATGATGAAAATGGACGCGAGTAAACCAATTATTGCACTCGATTTTCAAGAAATAGACCAATTAAATGAGTTTTTAAATCAATTTTCCGAGCCTTTAAATGTAAAAATAGGGATGGAATTATATTATACGACCGGTACGCAGATGGTTGAAGCATTACAAAAGCGTGGTCATGATATTTTCTTAGATTTAAAATTACATGATATTCCCAATACGGTAAAATGGGCGATGAAAACCTTGGCTAAGCAAGGGATAGCAATGTTAAATGTTCACGCAATGGGTGGACAAGCCATGATGGAAGCAGCCCGTCAAGGTATTGAAAAAGGGACTGGTGACGGAGCAAAACGTCCGGTTTTACTAGCGGTGACTCAATTAACGTCCACTAGCCCAGAACAACTTAAACAGGAACAATTGGTTGAAGCAACAATGGCAGAAAGTGTCAACCACTTAGCCAAGCTTACCCAACAAGCACAGTTAGATGGCGTCGTTTGTTCACCTTTAGAAGCCAAAGCCATCAAAGAAAAATTTGGTGAGGACTTCTTAACGGTCACACCGGGTATACGACTAACCAAAGGACAAGATGACCAAAAACGGACGGCGACACCTTATGAGGCCGCATTAAATGGCTGTGATTATATTGTAGTGGGACGTCCAATTACTCAAGCCGAAAACCCTGTGGCAGCCTACCAAGCCATTAAAGCCGAGTGGCAAAAAGGTTTGGCTGAAAAAGCATCATTTTAGGAGGAATATTTTATGACGACATCAGCAAAACAAGCCGCCCAAATACTATTAGACATCGAAGCCGTTTGTCTAAGTCCACAAGCGCCGTTTACATGGGCCAGTGGCTTAAAAGCGCCGATTTACACGGATAATCGTTTGATCATGTCTTATCCTCGTGAACGAAAAGTAATTGAGTATTTATTAGCTAAAACGATAAAAGAGCATTATCCAGATGTCACGGTTATAGCCGGCACCGCTACGGCTGGTATTCCCCATGCTGCTTTTGTTGCAGCAGAATTAGACTTACCGATGATTTATGTGCGTTCATCTGCTAAAGACCATGGCAAGGGTCGTGCGATTGAAGGTGCATTGGATAAACAAGCTAAAGTGGTCTTAATTGAAGATTTAATTTCGACTGGACGTAGTGTTTTAAACGCTGCAAAACAAATCCAAGCTGAAGGCGCTGAAGTATTAGGCGTGGTTAGCATTTTTAATTATCAACTCAATAGTGGCCAACAAGCATTTAAAGAAGCAGGTTTGGCATTTCAATCCTTAACGGATTACACCACACTATTAGAAATTGCGACAACAGAAGGAGGGTTAGCTGAATATAAAACATCATTAGAAGATTGGTATCAAGATCCAGTAGCATGGAGCGAAGCACAACAAAATTAATAAAGAATGACGAGATCATTCATTAAGGAGCTAAAAAAATGGAAAAAATGAGTAAAAATGATAAAAAAGCCTTAGTTACATCGATTGTCGGTTCAGGATTAGATGATTTAAACGTGATGTTTTTAGCCTTTTCAATGTCAAGTATTGTCTCAACCTTAGGTATCTCTCAAACTCAAGGGGGATGGATTGCGACCATTACGAATTTTGGGATGTTAATAGGGGGGCTAGTCTTTGGGGTTTTAGCCGATCGCTATAATAAATATAAAGTCTTCAAATGGACGATTATCATCTTTTCGATTGCGACCGGATTAATTTTCTTTACTAATAATATTTACTACCTATACTTAATGCGATTCATCGCAGGAATTGGGGTCGGAGGAGAATACGGTGTGGCGGTTGCGATTATGGCTGGTATTGTCGAACCGAAGAAAATGGGACGCGTTTCCGCATTAAACGGGATTGCCGGTCAAGTTGGTTCAATCTTTTCAGCATTATTAGCTGGTTTTGTCGCTCCAATATTTGGTTGGAAAGGATTATTCTTATTAGGATTACTGCCATTAATTCTTGTGGCTTATATGCATTTTGCTGTGGATGAAGCTACTATTTCCAATCGTCGTGTGGCAAAAAATACGGATATAAAGCCAGAAATTAAAGAATTATTTGCGACACCAGTCCTAGCTCACCAAACCATCGCTTTAATGGTGATGACCACTGTTCAAATTGCCGGTTACTTTGGGATGATGAACTGGTTACCTACCATTATGCAAGAGTCTTTAGGGATTTCGGTTAAAAACTCTTCGACTTGGATGATTGCGACGATTGTCGGCATGTGTATCGGTATGTTAGTTTTTGGTCAAATCTTAGACCATTTAGGACCGCGTTTAGCCTACAGTATCTTCTTATTGATGTCAGCTGCTTCAGTCTACTTATTCCAATTTGCGAATTCAGCTTTAACGATGATTATCGGCGGTATGATTGTTGGATTTTTCGTTAATGGGATGTTCTCAGGATATGGCGCTATGACCAGTCGCTTGTATGCAGGACGTATTCATTCAATCGCTAATAATGTCATCTTAAACGTTGGCCGTGCTGTTGGAGGCTTCTCATCGGTAATTATCGGGAAAATCTTAGATAGCTCATCGGTCTCAATGGTGATGTTATTCTTAGCCAGCTTATACTTAATCAGTTTTGTCACCATGTTATCCATTCCCTATTTACAAAAAGAGCGTTATGATGCGTTATTAAATACAGACGGTGTTCAAGATGAAGGAACCGTTAAAGTAGCCACCACTACGGTTTAAGGATAAAGAAAGGAATGTGATTGTTACTGACAGTGTGTCAACTATCAGTAGCAGCCTAACCGATAAAACACTTATATTAACCAGTCGATGCCAAAAAGGTGTGGGCTGGTTTTTTTATGTATGAAATTGAATAAGTGGCATTCATTTCGAAACTAAGAAGGAAATGAGAGCAATGATGGTTGCAGTGATTTAGAGACAGTTGGATTTATTGAAATATTAGTAAAGAAGTTTAACGAAATATCACCGGTTATCTTTATGCTGAAATCTATGCCGTTTGGTTTTGAGTGAGTAGCTATTGAACAGCATGTTTGATGGTTACAAGTTTAAACTTTAAGTTAGTAAGTAAAGTAAAAGTTGGTCGCATTGTCACTCGATTTTATCGCCTAACTACTAAAACTAAATTAAAGAGATAAGCAAAACAAACTGAAAATCTCAATCGTTTCTAATGTAAAGTAATTTAATTGACAACTCAATATAGTTTTGTTAGGGTGGTAACATCGTTTTAAATTGAGGAAACTATAGGAGGAAAAAATGCAATTAACCATTAGAAAAATTGAAGATCGCGACATACCTGAAATGATTAACTTAGTTCATGAAGCGTGGTTCGAAGGATTCTATGAAAAAGAAGAATTTGAGAAGGCTGCGGCTGCCATTTCACTTAATAAAGCATTATACAATAGTTCTACAGGCCGTGTGGCAGAAGTGGATGGCCAAATTTTAGGGATGATTTTATGTAAAATAACTAAAGATGATCCGGACTTTCGCAAATTCCAAACCAATACCATTGAAAATTTAATTGAATTATCAAAACATGGCGAAGAACAAGAAATCAATCGCTTAATCAAAACGTTTGAAGCGGAAAAGTCAATCTACAATCAATTCTTAGGTGAAGTAGACACAGATTTTGATGCTAGTATTGAATATATCGCCGTCTCTTCAAAAGCCAGAGGACATGGTTTAGGTAAAAGCCTTATTTATGAAGCGATAAAAGATTTTAAAAATAAGGATTGCCAAAACCTTTATTTATTCACTGATTCTGATTGTAACTATCGATTTTATGATTATTTGGATTTTGAACAAGTGACAAGTGATACGATTCAAATTCCTACTAAAAATGGTAGCAGAGCACGCGAAGAATTTATGTACGCCTATCAATTTATGTAAAAAATAATAGAAGTGACCTAGAAGTGAATACCAAGTGGTTTTGCTTCAGTGGGTCGCTCCTATTTTTATTTGGTTTAAAGTGTCGTCGTGCGCATGATTTTGTATTAGGGAATTTGGACTAACTGTGGTTTTATTTTCCTGCAGGTGTCGTTTTGCGCATGATTTTATATTAGGGGGTCAACTGTATTGGTTAGTTCAGGGTCATTTTGCTTTGGTTTGCGCCCCGCAGAGTCCTTTCCCTCGTGAGCACAAGCTCAAAATTCCGCATTAATTTTAGTAAGTAAAACTATCTACCTTTCACTTGGCAAAACGGACTGTCATTTTACATATTATTTTTGGCCAGCAAAACAGTCAATTTCCGTTTTTCTTGGACAAACCGAGTGTCCTTTCCACAATTTCAGTTTCTAAACCGCAATTTTCTTTTCTCACTATTTTTGACGAGCAGAAGTTTAAAAATCTGCTTGGTTTAAATATTCTAAAGCATATTGTGCATAGAGTTCAGCGCCGACTTTTAAGCTTTCCTCATCGACATTAAAGCGAGCATGATGATGAGGATAGATTGCCCCATTCGTTTCACTACGCGCCCCAACCGTTGCGAAGGCTCCTGGAATATGGTTATTGTATTCACCAAAATCTTCACCAACCATTTTTGGAGGGAAGTTGCCTACAAATTCTTCGCCGAAACTTTCTTTCGTAATACGATGCACCAGCTCCGCACTGTGACGTTCGTTGACGACCGGGTCTAATAAGCGGTCGTAGATGAATTCAACAGTACCACCATACATCGTCGCGATTTTTTCTGCAAAACGATGCATCTCATTTTCAACTGTATCACGAGTAGCAGCATCAAATGTTCTAACGGTACCCTCTAATTTAGTATTTTCCGCAATAATATTAAAACGGTCACCTGCTTCAACTTTCCCAATCGTTAACACGGCTGATTCCATTGGATCAATTGCACGCGAAATGATATTTTGTACTTGTGAAATATATTGAGAAACCATCACTACCGCATCTTTTGTTAAATGTGGTTGCGCGGCATGACCCCCCGAACCTTTAAAATGAACATAAAACCGATCAGTGGCGGCAAAGGTAGGGCCAATATTACAGTTCACTAATCCGGCCTGATCCATTGACCAAATATGAATACCAAAGGCATTATCGACACCGTCAAGTACACCTTGTTCAATCATTAATTTTGCGCCTTTACCGATTTCTTCAGCCGGTTGGAAGATAAAACGTACGGTGCCTTTGATAGAGTCTTTTACTGATAACAAGGCTTTTAGTGCCATCATTAACATCGCTACATGGGCATCATGTCCGCAAGCATGCATTTTGCCTTCATTTTGCGATTGGTAATCGAGATGATCATTTAACTCATGAATCGAAAGTGCATCCATATCGGCACGCAATAAGACGGTTTTACCAGGTTGTGTCCCTTTAATTTCAGTCATCACCCCGGTTGGTTCCATTAAGCGATAGTCCAAACCTAATTGATCTAATTGATTCGCAATATAACGTGTCGTCTCAAATTCTTCCAAAGATAATTCAGGGTTTCTATGCAAATGGCGTCGCATTTCAATCATGTCAGCTTCATGGTCTTGAATAAATTGTTTAACTGTCTGGTTCATATGAACATCCTTTCCTAATTTAGAATTCGTCTTGATTTAAGTAACTAAGAGCGTATTGAGCATACAATTCCGCACCGTATTTTAACGCTTCTTCGTCCACATTAAAGCGTGCATGATGGTGAGGGAAATCAGTTTCCTTGTCGACATTGCGACAACCAACTGTTGCGAAGGCTCCTGGAATATTTTTCATATAATAACCGAAATCTTCCGCTCCCATTGTCGGGTCATCATGATGGATAAATTCTTTTCCAAATGTTTGCTCGGTAATCGATTGGACTAATTGTGCACTTTGTAAATGATTATCCACTACCTCGGTCATATATAAATATTCAAATTCGACGCTTCCATGATACATTTCGGCTATTTGTTCAGCGTATGCTTGCATTTGGGTCGCCACCACTGAACGGGCTTCATTGTTAAATGTTCTGACCGTTCCTTCTAGGACTGCATTTTCCGCGATAATATTAAAACGGTCGCCAGCTTCAAATTTTCCGATGGTTAACACAGCGGGTGAAAGGGGATCAACTGCTCGTGAGATAATGGATTGTACATTGTTAACATATTCAGCTGCCATTACCACCGCATCGTGGGAAAGATGAGGTTGAGCAGCATGACCTCCCTTACCTTTAAAATGAATTTTAAAAATATCCGCGCTTGCAAAAGCAGGACCTGCATCACAGACTACTTTACCAGTCTCATGTACGGACCAAATATGAATCCCAAAGACATTGTCAACACCGTCTAGGACGCCTTGTTCCACCATTTTTTTAGCTCCTGCTGCTACTTCTTCTGCTGGTTGGAAAATAAAGCGTACAGTGCCTTTAATTTGTTCTTTCACAGACAATAACGCTTTTAAGGCGCTCAATAACATGGATGTATGGGCATCATGACCACAAGCGTGCATTTTTCCAGCTTCTACTGAACAATAATCAAGATGCTGGTTAAGTTCTTCAATCGAGAGAGCATCCATGTCCGCACGAAGTAAAACGGTCTTACCAGGTTCTGAACCTTTAATTTCAGCCAAAACACCAGTAGGTTCCATTAAACGATAGGGAACCTTCAATTTATCTAATTCTTGTGCAATAAATTGCGTCGTTTTAAATTCTTCAAGGGATAATTCAGGATGCTGATGTAAATAGCGACGATTCTGAATCAATTCATCCTCATGTTCTAAAATATATTGTTTCACTTGTGTATTCATAAAATCCTCCTTAAAGTATGCTAACCACCAGATGTCAAGTGTCATAATTGACATTAGGATTAGTTTAATAGTATTGTATGTTAAATTCTTATGAATTAAAAGTGAGAAGAATATGAGAAAACGATGGACGAATGAGGAGAGATTTTATGACGCCACTTTATGCTTTTACGACGATAATGCTTGTTTTTGCTTTTGGGAATATGTTAGCGGTCAGATCCAAAAGTATTATTTCGATGTTATTTTCGGTATCAGTTATCTTTTTAATTGCATTTTGGACAGGACTGCCTGTCACGATATTTTCAGACTCAACATTATTACAAATTGGAAGCATGCTCATTCCAATTTTAATTACTCATATTGGAACGATGTTAAATGTTAAAGAATTAATACAGCAATGGAAAACAGTGGTCATATCCCTGTCAGCCATTTTAGGAATTGTTGTATTGGTGGTAGGAGTTGGACAATTTTTTGTAGGCTTTGAGACGGCTGTGATTGCTTCAGCACCTATTTCTGGTGGGGTAGTGGCAGGCATTCAAATGGGACAATCAGCAGTGGAAATTGGTTTACCACATTTACAAATACTGGCCTCATTATTAGTGGTTATACAAGGATTTATCGGTTATCCATTAGCATCCTATGCCTTAAAGAAAGAAGCTAATGCTATTTTAGAAAAGTATCGCTCAGGTCAATTAATTGAAGAAGACACTGACACACAACCAATGAAAGCAACAGCTCAAAAAGAAGTATTAGAAATGCATGAAAAATATCGTTCTGACGAATGGTATCTTGCTAAAGTGGGGTTAGTAGCCATGGCGGCAATGGTTGTATCAAATTTTGCTAGAAAATTAGCTGGCTTTAATGTTTTAGATACCAATGTCTTAGCACTTATTTTAGGTGTGATTGCTCATCAAATTGGCTTTTTACCTAAGACACCTTTAAATAAAGCCAATTCTAATGGGTTAGCGATGGCTGCTTTAACGGTTGTGGTAATCAATTCTTTATCTTCAGCGACTCCGCAATTATTACTTGATTTATTACCAAGTTTATTGATTACCTTAGGTTTAGGTGCACTTGGCATTGTGATTTTTTCATTAATAGCCGCCAGATTATTAAATGTCAGTTTCTGGATGGCCATCGGCATTGGAACGTCTGCTTTATTTGGCTTCCCCGGAACATTTATCGTACCTGGCGAAGTCGCAAACACTATTACAGATGATCCAAAAGAAGTGGAGGCTGTCTTAAAAAATATCCGACCGCCGATGTTAGTTGCTGGATTTGTAACGGTATCGATTGCCTCTGTGGTATTAGCTGGCATTATGTCTTCAATTTTATTAGCAAGCTAGAAAAGAAAAATTTTAGCGATTATTTAATGGAGACATAATGTTTTAATAAATCGTCATAGCTGAATTTAAAAAGCATGTATGATTATGAAGAACGCCCTTAATTTAAGTGTGTGAATAGGGGGTGGGTAAGAAGTTGAAACTCGATTGATTTTCGCTTCGTTTACCCACCTCCTTTTCATTGGGAGCTAGTAATATGTAGAAAAGCAATTATTGTTCGCTTTGTTTGCAGCCCAACGCTGTTGGGAGTTGGTAATAAGTAGAAACTAAATATATTTCATTTCGTTTGTCCGCCCAACGCTGTTAGGAGTTGGAATAAATAGTTATCATTTAACTAATCCCCTCATGTGTAATACAATTGATGTAATAAGTCTA
>NZ_BCQX01000100.1 GCF_001552295.1 Globicatella sanguinis NBRC 15551
TTTTTTATTGAATTGATGACACAAATTGCCTTATCCGTTCGAACGAGCCCATAACGTTAGGCTGTAGTTGTTACGAACTTGTTGGCTTACAGATAATGTAGATTAATATTCAAAAAGTTTCTAGTGAAAGTTAATCTTAAGAAATATTCTCAAGGTAATTTATATGTCTATATAGTAGACACATTTATCGAAAATTTAAGATTTTATGAGAGAGCGCAGATGAAAAAAGTAGTCGATAAAATTATATTTTTGATGGAGTTTTTCCCATTTTTTCATAGAATTATATAACGTATCAGGAATAAAAAGTAATGGAATAAATCCATATTAATTAAGCAGGCAATTAAGTTCCTGTAACGAAGAAGAAGACCATGAAGAGTTTTGAATTTCAAAGCAATAGTTATAATAATATACGAATAACATAAAATCATCTTTAGCTACTAAAAAATATTTTTAGAAGAGAATATTAACAAACTTCATGATATAATCATATTAATATCGTTAATGATCGAAATTTAATCGTTTAATTGCCTTATGAGGAAAGGATGATAATGTATGACACTAACAATAGAAAAATCTTTACCAAATAGTTTAATAGATTTAACTAATAATTTTTCTCCAAATAATGATTCAATAAATTCAATTGCAAAATATTTAGATTACACAGTAGGAGAAAATCCGATTAAAGAAGAAAGTCAATGGAAAATTTTATTCACGAATAAAACAGATGATCTATCTAAAGGAGTAATAGCAATTAAACCAGTAGAAGACTTGGGTGAAGCCTCTACTACCATGGAAATTAGACGTCTATATAAAGATGTTGAACAACTTAAATTTGATTTTTCCTTGTCCTTTGATGTTCAAATTGTGGCATTCTTAGGGGATAGAAGACTGATTTTATTTCCTTATCTAAACGGGAATAGAGATACAAGACTAGATATTAATACTAAAACAGCTATGATTCCATTGTATCAAGATAACTTTAATCTCCTAAAGAATGATAGCTTAGTTATTGAGGAAGATGAATTTGGCTTTGGTGAGAATAAAATTGCACTTAATCTCCAAAAAATTTTTAAACGAGAATTAACAAGCCATTTTAGACAAACTACAAATTTTTATCGGAAAAAATTATCAGAACTAATTACTGCAACTGAACTAAAGCAAGAGATGGAACCTTTGTTAGATTCAACTGCTAAAAAATATTTAAAGAAAAAAGACCAAATTAATTTAGTGGCAGAAAGATCATATACTATTACCCTAAGTACTGTTGTGGATACTATTATTTTACGTCAGCTAATGAGACGCTTTCTAGAAGGTTATTACGGTCCAAATTCATTCGAACTATCAGGAATTGCCCTTGGAGTAGGTGATGGGACATTAGATGATGCTATATATCGAAGTGTCAGAGCTACTCAAAAAAATGTTGAAGAAAAAGAACTAATCCACCTTAATAAAAAGAAAAAACCAATTAAACAAGAAGATTATCAAATATCATTATTTGATATTTTTGATGAGGAAGAGTCAGAAATTACTTCTGATATAGAAGAGTTATCAGAAAGTGAAACGGATAGTTTTTCTAAACTAATCATGAACGCACGTAAACAATTTGAAACTGTTTTTGATGGTGATTTATTTGCTGGTAGTGTAGGAGAAGTAACAAATGAGATTGAAACTAAAATATCTCAACTGTTTCCTGAGTTTTTAGCAAAAATGTGGATTGATACATCTTCTGAAAGATATTCTTTTAGATATGAGGATTTACCACCATCTGCAATTGAAGAGCATTATGAAAATTCAATGTCACAAAATATTCAGATAAATTTTGAAGATGGAACTCCAGTTGTGTTATATGGTTCAACTGAGTCTGAGCAAAAATCTAAGGGAGCCTACTATACAGATCATCAGTTTGTTGAATATATGGTTTCTCAAAGTGTAGATATAAAATTTGATAACTTAATTGAAGAATTAGCAGAAGCAGTTCAAAAGAATAAAAATATCGAATTCGCTATTAAACAACTGTTAGACTTTAAAGTAGCGGATTTAACATGTGGAGGGGGATCATTTTTAAGAGGGGCTTTTTTAAGGTTAGCTAGTAAACACGCTGCTATAAGTAGTATTTCCTTGCCAGAAGAAATATTACATAAATATCCAATGTTTAAACAAGGTACTGAAGGAGAAGCAAAGTGGGAAAGTTATATATTAAATAATATGATTTATGGTGTAGACTTTGATTATAAAGCTGTTTTGATAACATCTTTGACACTTTCATTAACAACAATTGAGCATAGAGATATTTCAGAAGAATTGCCTTCTTTAATTGGTAAGAACCTAATTCATCAAAATTCATTAATTAATAGTGTTCCATTTTATAAGCGTAAAGAAATTTATGCTCAATACAAAAACGAAATCAAAGTTTTGCGAAAAGCGAAATTAGATAATGATGATAAATATGAAGAACTCCGATCAAATCTACAAACTAAGATCTTAAAAGAGGATTATGCCGGAGTTTCTGATATTGCAGAGTTTCTTCATATCGAGGCATTAGAGATAAATTTAAGCGAAATATTCTTTGATGAAAATGGAAACTTACTCGAAGAGGCTGGCTTTGACTGTGTTATTGGAAATCCACCTTGGGAAAAAAACAAACCAAACACTGATGAATTCTATAATGAATATGATGCTACTTTTTCTAAGCTTGCTAATAAAAGAGCCAAAAATAAACGTATTTCTGAATTGACGTTGACAATGCCCTTTTTACAAGATAAATGGACACAGTATGAATATGAAATAAAAGAAGCTAATGATTATTATAAAGATGAAAATAATTTTGAATTTCAATCTTATAAATTGAATGGCCGCAAAACTGGCGGAGACACTAATCTTTATGTGGTGTCAATTGAGAGATTTACTCAATTATTAAAGAAAAATGGATATTTTTCAGTCCTTGTTCCAGATAACTTTGCGACAGATGAGAATACAACTGGAGTACGTCACATGGTATTTGATAATTATACAATTAAAGAGTTTTTATCGTTTGAAAATCGTAATAAAATATTCGCTCTAGTAGATTCTAGATATAAGTTTGCGGTATTAACTTTCAAAAAAGCAAAAGAAAATATTCAAGAATTTGATGCATTTTTCTATAAGCATAAATTAGAAAGTTTGATGAATTCTGATGAAAAAATAACATACCCAATTGAATTAGTACTCCAAGACGATACATATACACTAATCGAAGTGAATAATGATGTAGAGTTGAATATTATTGAAAGATTAAGCAAGAGATTCCCATCATTAATAGAAATTGGGAATTTTAATTTGGGTAGAGATTTCGATAAATCCTTAGATTCTAATTTATTTGAACCTTTAAATAATCAGTCGATTATATTATATGAAGGGAAATTTATGAATCAATTTTCTATCTCTCCTGATCAACTTACTGAAGGTATAGCAGAAGATATAGTTGAAAAAAAATTAGGTCTTGATTATAAAGAGTATCGAATTGCGATACGTTCTATCTCAAGTTCAACCAATAGAAGGACATTAATTTGTACCTTATTGCCTAAAAAAAGTGTGGCTACAAATAGTCTTCATGTTCAAAGAGAAGCAAGCCGAATGTCATTGGAAGAAAAGTTATTTTACGTTGGAATATTAAATAGTTATATTGTAGATTTTTACTTGCGAAATCTAATAACTACAAATGTTAATAAGCGATACTTGGTAAAACTTCCAATTGCAAAATATGGGGCGCTTTCCTCAACTTTTGAAATCAATTCTATTGTTAAAAATTTATTAATGGCAAACGGTTCTATGTATAGTGACTTAAACGTTATTGAGGGAAATGTTAAACATTCGCAAATGACCAAGGAAGATTTAATAGCAGAATTAAATGCATTAATCTTTAAAGAGTATGGTTTAACTAGAGAAGAGATTATTGTAATAATGAAAAGCTTTGAATCAGCGAACCACCGTAAGGAAGTAGTCGAGGAAGCTCAGCGAATTATTAATATATTTGATACTTTGTAGAAAGGGAAAATTATGGACTATAAAGAATTATACCGTTCCAAGGTAATTGATAATAGAACTTTCATTCTAGCTGATGTACTCAAGTATCTTTTTAAAGATACAGAAAATAATGCGTCAGACATCGCTGTCGGCTATTTTTATGCATCGGGTCTATTATCAATTCAAGATGAGATCCAAGAATTCATGGAACAAAAAAATGGAAAATTACGAATTATAATGGGGAATGAAACGAGTAAAGATACTGCTGAGATTCTTGCTGGCGCACCTACCGATCGGGAATATATAGATAGTATTCCTAAAATGTTTAGTGATGATATTACAAAGATTGAAGAAGATGATTTTCTTCTGAAAATTCGTAATTGGATTTCAGATAATCGATTAGAAATTCGAGTATACACAGGTCCAGCAAATTATTTTCATGCTAAAACATACTTATTTTATAATAGTCATCAACCTATAAAAGGTGAAACTATTACTGGATCATCTAACTTTTCTTTAAATGGATTAATAGGAAATACAGAGCTAAATGTTTTGGGTAGTGAAAATTTTTTGTCTTTAAAAGATTGGTTTGATAGCATTTGGGATTCTGAAGAAGTTTCTTCTTTTTCAGTAGAATTATTAGACATTATTGATGAATACAAACCAGAGCTAGTTAAATTTAAAAATTATCAACTTGTACAGGAAACATATTATGATTTCGCTAATATATTCTCTAAACCAATTAAGTTAATTGATGATACATCGGAATGGGTTCAAGATTTGTATGAACATCAATTTACAGGCATCAGTCAAATCTCAAGTAGATTAGATACATTTGGCACTGCTGTACTTGCCGATGGAGTTGGGCTTGGAAAAACGCGAACTGCTGCTGGAATATTGAAATCAAGGTTAGAAGCTCAAAAGAGTATAAAGGCATTATTGATTGCTGATCGTAAACTTCATAAACAATGGCGACAAGAATTTGCAACGATTGGAATATATAGTGAACACTACGATGCAATAACAAGAGAAAAATTTGCTGAATTTGATTTGGATACAGTCAAAGCTTATGCTCGTAAATATGATTTTATCATTATAGACGAAGTGCATTTAGGGTTCAAAAATAGAGATACTAAATCCTATCAGAAAGCTAAAGTATTAAAAAAATACAGTAAGGAAGATTTTCAAGCGTTATTATTAACGGCAACGCCTTGGAATAATTCAAGGAATGATGTTTTAAATATTGGAACATTGTTCCTCAATGAGGACAATATCCCAAATGATAGATTGTATAAGCAATATTTTATTTTTGGAAATGATGGTAAAGTAATCAATCAACTTGCACAAAATGACAAAGCATTCAATGAGTTTTGGGAAGATATCTATTTACAAAGAACACGTAAAACAATTGGTTCAGAAAAAGAATTATTTGCTCAACGAAAATTTCCAACTGTTGAAATACCATTCGAACCTCGAAAAAATCAATTGTTTTCAGATAACTTTGATAGAGTTTCGGAATTAACATTTCCTTATATGGATCCAATTAAATATGTTCAAGAGAGCAGATATGTTTTAGGTGCTAGTCAATTACAATTAATGTTACTTAAATTAGCTGATTCTAGTTGGATTGCTTACTATGAAACAATTAACAAAATTATTGACAATTTAAAGCAAATGGAAGAACTCTTTTCAAGAATAGTTAGTAAATCCTATAAAAACTTTATACAAAATTACCTAGGGAATAAATATGACTTATCAAATTATTCTTTCAAAAGAGCATTAAAGCAAATGGTAGAAGAAGAAGATATCAATGTATCAAAATTTGACTTTGAAATTGAATCTGAAGTAAAGAAAAGAAGTTACTTACAACGTATAACAGATTTAATTGATGGTATTACGGAACCAAAGGCAAAAAAAATATATACAACGATTAAGACGGATATAACACATGATTTAAATATACTAGAAAATCTTAGAGAACAATTAAAATTAGCATACCAATCTAGAGATGAAAAATTCGAAACAGTAAAAAATGTAATTTTAAAAGAGCTACAAAATGGTAATAAGGTTATCGTTGTGAGCCAGTTCCAAAGAACAGTCAAGTATTACTCAGAAAAGTTAAAGCAAGAAAATGAATTTAAGAATATCCCTATTGGAATGGTAGTTGGGGATAAAAACCACTGTAATATTGATGGAGCAGCTTATTCAAAAGATGAAATACTTACACGTTTTGCACCTAGAGCAAAAGAAAAGCCAGAGTATATAGGAACAGAGGAAGAAATAAACTTTATTATTGGTACGGATACCATTTCTACTGGACAAAATCTTCAGGATGCTACTGTTTTAATGAATTTGGACTTGCCCTATAATCCTATGCAATTGGAACAGAGGATTGGTCGTGTTGATAGACCCAGAGAAAAATCAGATATAAAAGACATACATATATATACTTTTCCAATTTATGAGGCAATAGAATCCGAATTAAAAATGACTGAAAGATTAAGTCAAAAAATGCAAGGTGTATTATCTGACACAGAGTTTGATTCGGTAGTTTTACCTGAGTATGCGAATTACTTGAAGAACGCTACTAAAAATACTTCAGAAGCTGTTGAAAATATGCTTGAAGAAACAGTAATAAAAAGTGTATATCAATTAAGTTCAGCTGACTCGCACAGCGACCAATATATTAAGGCTAATGAAAGAATGCAAGAATTTCTTCAAAATAAAATAGTTAGAAATAATAAAGTTATTGCGGATAACATAAGCTTTACATCAGGAAACGCTAACTCTGTTGTTGCTATAAAGTTAAATTTATCAGATGCTAACGGCTCGATTTTAACATCTGAAAATAAAATTATCGATTTATATACTCATCAAGACTTAAGCATTAGTGTAGCAGAAAACTTTTTGTATCATAGTTTATTACATAGCATAGATAATACTAAACATCTGCCTGAAGAATTAGCTTTAGAATTTGTCGAAAATTGTAAAACAATTATAAAATCCTTAATACCTAGATATGTAAACCATTATAATCAACAGCTTGAAAGTGTGGAGTATACTATCGGAAAATTACAAAATAAAGTCTCAAAGAAAGCAGCTTTGGCAATTCGAGAGAGTGCAAGAGATACAAAAAATAAAACAATGATTTTAAGTAAATTAAAAGAGGCAAATGTTTCAACTAAGGAAGTAGGAAAAATTGCTAAGAGTATAGAATTAGTAGATAAAGAGCACCCATTATTTGAACTTGTTGAAGCGATTGCTAATGACGTAAACCGATTCTGGAAATATTTCGCTGATTTCTATCAAACCTTTAGCTTGTATGAAGAAGATCTTAGAATGTCGGATGAAAAGAAACATATCGACATTAGAAAAGCTAGTGTAGAAAAAAGTGATTATGAAATACTTCTTGGAAATATTTCTATTCATTACTTTAATAAAGAATTGATTTAATGAAGTTTACACTATTTGGGGTACTGAAATAAATATTTTCAATGTGAAGGAGGAAGTTTTTGAAAATAGAAAATTATATCGAAAGCAAATATAGAGAATTGCTTGAGTATAAAAATATTGAATACGAAAATTTATATAAAGGTTTCTCAATCGTTAAACTAATTAAAATATTTTCAACTATTCATCATTTAATAATCGGGAATTTTAAATTAATGAATAGTAGATTACCAACTAATCAAGGCACAGCAAATTTCTGGGCTCAGAACAGTAGAGAATTAAATTTAGCTATAGAGTCAGTAAAAGGATTGCAACGTGCTTTAGCAGATAGTGATTATATTTTTGAAATCGATGAATACTATAATCAAATATTGGATAAAACTTATGGTTTCTTATCAGAGTATAATGGCAGTGTAATACCTGCTCAAATGGAGAAAATTGAATGATATTATAAAATACCTTTATTTTAACCATTATATTATATAAAAATAGTGCTGGTGATTTCGCCACCAACACTAAAAATTATAGAACCGAAAAAAAGAACAGAAGAGTATTGTTATATAATTAAAGGTGATGATTTTTGTGAATAAAGAAAAAGAAGTTGAGAGATTAAAAGAATTAGAAAAAGAATTTAGTGAAATAAATGCGACTTTAGAAGAATTGGATAAAGTCTTACATAAAGTAAAAAAACAAATGCCAAAGATTAAGAACTTCGATAAGTATTATAGTAGTGAAGAATGGTTTAAGCATAGAGAGATGCTTGATGAGGGTTATTTTGATGAGCTAGAAACAACTGCTATTTTAGGAGAAGACTACCCGTATGAAACGTTATTTGAAATTAGAAATCAAGCTATTGAAATGTTAGAAATAGCTACAGAATTATTGAAGTGATTAATTGGGTATAGGCATTTATAAATATCAAATTTTGTTGAGGCTATTTAAGGCTAAGAGATTAGTTACCATTTTCTTAAGATGAGTTTATATTTAGATTGAGAAATATCTAATGATTACACGTTCCCCATTTTAGTAAGTCTGGATAGAAATGATTAAGTTTCTGTTCAGCTTTTTTTGATTTATGCTATACTAAAATCGAAAATTGAGGAAAGGAGGACATTTATATGAAAAAAATTACTGGAGGTTTCAAAAACAATTAAAGCCTCGATAAGGAGCATAATATGGTAATAA
>NZ_BCQX01000101.1 GCF_001552295.1 Globicatella sanguinis NBRC 15551
CAGATACGATAACAATTGTATAATGAATAAGGTTATGATATAGAAAGAATCAAAAGTTTAATGAGACAATATTTGTACTACTATTAATATCGTAAAAGATTAAATTATAAAACATTTTATAATTAGCCAATTACCACAAGTTCTTTGAAACGACACCTATTTTATAATATGAGCTAAAAAGGAAGTAATCTAATATTATTATTGTTGTTTAGAATTTGAAATATAATTGTGATGAAAAATATTATTTTTATTTCATTGTAAATTATAAAAAGAGTATTTGTAATAAGAGGAGCTACATTAAATAATCAATTATATTGAAGGTCTTAAGAAATCAATAAACCGTATTTTAACAATATATAAATGGGATTAATTGATAATGGTAGTAATAAAAAGCTGCTAAATGACATAGCGTAAGAAAAATGTTTTCGATAAGATTTTCACAAAGCATCTTATTATTTTTGAATGTATTTTTATTGCACTTTATAAATAAAACTTATAAATTTTCCTTAAATCTATTGAAACAAAACTTTAATCATGTTAAAGGAAGTTGATTTAAAACCGCTAATGGACATCAAATTTGATTTGAATAAAGAAGATAGTCATGGTTTAGGATTATATATCATCAAAATGTTACTCAAAAATTATGGAATTGACTATGCAGTCGAAAATAATGAGCGGACATTTGTCTTCAAAATAAAATTAATTACAGAATAATTTATAAAATTTATAAAATGGTTTGTTAAGGTTGACTTTACCACTATTATTTTTTGTTTGCTATATTACCTATATGAACGCCGAAATAAGAATCCCTTTCTGATATGGTTAATTGAATAGCACAGAAGGGATTCTTTTATTAATATGTTTGACTATATTTTAATCTAAGATGTCTGGGGATTAGAGTCCCAAAATTATGAATCAAGAACCCAAAAGACGCAATGGAGAGAACGGTATTGTAAAAACCGACCAAATTTAAACAATAATTAAAAATTAAAAATGAGTAAAGAGAATTAAGAATAAACGAAAACAAAATTAATTTTGAAATAACATTTGAAAACATAGATATAATTTTTCAGAGAAAGATTTATTTATCAGCATTTTGTCCATTGAGTGCAAAAAATATTTATGATAATATTAAGTTGATATATTCGGATTCAAACTTTTTAAGTTTTTTATATATTTTGAGTATAAAATAATATTACATGTGGGGTGGAAAATCATGAAAGAAAAAAAGTTGATTGGAAAGATGATACAATTCTTCCTTGTATTTGTATTGTTATTTACCAACCAAGGTCATTATTTAACAGTTTTTTCTGAAGAAATTAAGGAATCGACGGTAGAGAATAATACAACCGAGGCTTATCAGGAATCGACAACTATAACTGTTGATCCGCCTCAAACAGATATTAATGAGACCGTCAATGATCAAGAGGCTGCTTTAGAATCAGACACCAGTACAGAAGAGACGGATGCGGTTAATGATGTAGAAACGAGTCTGGAATCTTCAAGTGAAGAAAGTGAAACAACTGAGACTACGCTTGAAGAAACTACATCGGCAGAAGATCATGAAGTAATATTAACTGGTGTTACTAATAGTGGTATTTCAATTACTGTGAAGGTTATGCAATCAGATTTTTCTGAATCTGACGAACCTATTGAATTAAGAGTCAGAGAGTTAGAACCAGAAAATGCAGAAGATTTTGCCTTAGCTGATCCAATAGCTCAATATATATTTGATATTAACCCAGAAGTTTTTAAAGCTTCGATTAAATTTTTAAATATCGAGTTTTACCAATCAGGAGAAAAAGTGGAACCTTTGAAACCTTTGGAAATACAGATAAGTAATTTATTATTCGAAGAGCCTATTTTACAAACTAAAGTATATCAGCAAACAAGCGATGGAATGATTAATGAATTGGAGCATAATGGGAATTCAGAGTCACCTACAAATCTTTCATTACACCTTTCATCTTCAAATGTGCTGGGATTGTTAAGTATTCATGAATTATTTGGAGAACCGGGTGGAATAGCACCAGGTATTGATAATATGTTGCCAACGGATGGTTCACCAACTCCTGTTTCGTTGCAATATTTTCAACCAGGTGAGTTAGGTCCATTTACTCAGAACTATACTTTTTTTAGATCGAGATCTATGACGAGGGCAAATATTCACCAAGCAGATGAACTTCAGCCTGGAGAAGTTAGAACAAATAAGACAGCAGTTCCTTCCACGACTCATTTAAATACATGGGAGATTACAGTAGAGGTAGAAGCACAAGACTATCGTAAAGATTTGAAGACGGATATTGTATTAGTCATCGATAGGTCAGGAAGTATGGCTGGTAATAGAATGACGAATGCCAAAGAGTCAGCTAAAAACTTCGTGACACAAATATTGGATAAAGATCCAACCAATTCAAGAATTTCAATTGTTTCATTTGCGAGTGATGCACGAATAGATAGTGGTTTTTCAAACAACAATTATTCTTTACAATCTAGTATTAATAATATTAGTGCAGGGGGAGGAACTTTTACTCAAGGTGGATTAAAACAAGCGGAGAATTTAATAGGAGGTTCAACGGCAGACCGAAAATATATTGTTCTCTTATCGGATGGGGAACCAACATTTTCTTATCTTCCCGTAACTGGAACCTACGGTTTGGAACGTAAAACAGAAAAAAGATACGGGACATATAGGAATCAAAACGGTGGATTTTTTATTGCTGGAGAATATACATATAATAATAATTATGTTAGTTATTCAAATCAGACAACATTTTATTATGGGCAAAAAATCGGTAATGGCGGGTCAATATTAGGCTCAACCAATTATAATGGCGATAGTTATCCTATTAGTTTGATTGGTTATTCAAATCTGTTTTATCCGGTGGATAGAACTTGGGATGCATGGTTTGGTTACTACCAATATACACCAGTTAACTTAACTTATTACAACCATGGTGATGCAGCCATTCGTGAAAGTCAAATTGCAAAAGCTAGTGGAATAAACGGTCTATATACTATAGCCGTTGGAGCTGGAGATATTGGAACTAATATTTTAAATCAAATGGCGAACGAAGGAATGGCTTTCTCTACAAATGATCCTAGTGCTTTACAAGGAATTTATGACACCATTGCTGATTCGATTCAATCTCAACCTGTTTTCTCAACAGCGAAAGTAAATGATGAGATGGGATTAGGTTTTGAAGTTAAAGGTGATATTTCAAATATAGAGGTTAATACTGGAACTGCTAATTTAATTCCTAAAAGTGCTACAACAAATCAATCCATCTCGTGGGATATTAATGGGATGCCAGAAGTTGATAAAGCAAATCGTCCAGGATATCGAAGAGCTACATTAAAATATACAGTAGAAGTTACACCTGATATGTTAAAAGACGTGACAAACGAACAAAAACTATTTGAAACTAATAAATCAACTGTATTAAATTATACTGATAGTCAAAGTAACGAAAATAAACGTGTTGAGATTACTTCACCGCAAGTAAATCCTGTATTAATGAAAGTTAAGAAAACATTACTAGATATAGATGGAAATGTCGATTATAGTGAAGATAAATATCGTTTTAAATTGGGAGAAACTGATATTGATTCAGATATTAAGGCGAATATAGAATATCAATATTTTCTTCCTCCATTTAATCCAGGTGATTATCAATTATTAGAAACAACTATCATCAGTAAAGATGGAAAATCTATTCCACTAGATGATTATAATATCAGTTACAAAATCAATGGAAATGAAGGAAATAAATTAAGCATAAATTCACAAAATAACTCTGAAGGAATCAACGACTTCACCTTGGAAGTTATCAATCAAATAAAACCGATAAAAATTAAACTGACAAAGAAAGTTTCTGGAAATATGGGAGAGCGAGAGAGAGAGTTTAATTTTAAAGGTAGTTACACTCGACGACATCATAATGATGCGAAAGAACTGGGATTAAAATCATTAAAACATAATGAATCTCAAGAATTGACTCTTCCTCGCGATGCTGTATTAAACCTTGCAGAAATTAATGTTCCTGAGGGATATAATGTGACATATCAAATAAATGGAAAACCTACTGAGAAGGTTGAGAATCTAGATTTAAGTGAAATTGATGTGAACAAAAATGCGATTGAAATTATTGTAACTAATACTAAAGATAAAGAAATCGCAACGGGGATTCACGATGATCTTAAACCTTATATGATATTACTTGTAATTTTGACGTTGGTAATTTTAATTGTAGGAATTGTCTACTATTATCAACATAAGAATGAGGAGGGACTGCAATAGAACAAAGTGAAAATTTAGCGGAAGTGCAATCTTGGTTGGAAAATGTAAAATTTCGTAAACAACTGATGGGTGGAGTTAATGAAGCAGATTTATGGAAGAAGATAAATGAATTAAATCGGCTTTACCAACAAGCCTTTCATGACCAAGAGATTTATTATCGAGCATTGTTAGATGAGCAGTCTAGGAGAAATCGTCGTGTCTAGAAAAAATCAACGCAGAAGGCGTAAAAATAAAGGAAAATCATTAACAATTGGAGATGTTATCCAGAAACGTTATAGCAAAGCGCTAGTCAACCAGCAGACCAAGGAATTACTCTTTCGAATTATTATCTTGGTCTTGATAGGTTGGTTAGTCTTTACCCAGTTTTTCTTTATCAATCGGATGACTGGCACTAGCATGTACCCTGGCGTCAAAGACGGGGATTTACTGATAGGCTTTCGCATAAACAATGATTTTTTACCTGAGGATATCGTATATTACCAGCATAATGGCAAAAAATACTATGGCCGAGTTTTGGCCGGAGAGGGTGATTATTTAAGTTTTGATGAACAGGGCAATGTTCGAGTCAATGGAACGGTTCAAGGAGGAGATATCTTCTTCGCCACTAGTCCAAGACCAGGTCAAGCTACTGAAATCATCTTAAATGAAGGCCAATATTATATACTTGGAGATTATCGAATTCAAACAGAAGACAGTCGAGACTTTGGACCTATTTCGAAAGAGGATATTTTAGGAAAAGTAATAACTTTGTTGAGACGCCGTGGATTATAAAAAAATATTTAGGAGAGATTACAATGAAAAAGACATTATTAAAAGGAATAACTTTATTAGCCTTATTAGGATCATCGATTACTGGAGTGTTTGCTCAGGAAGAAACGTCATTAGCACAAACAGGAAATGAAATTACATTTAATAAGAAATACGTAGAAGAGGGTGATACTGCAAAAGCACCTGCAGAAGAGTTTAAATTTACTATTTCTGCTGTAGGAGTTACTGATTCTACAGTTACGGATGTTCCAACAGCCACAATAGGTACTACAAGTTTTGATTCAACAAATCCTAATGATACATTACCTGTTAAGATTACATTACCAGAATATTTAGCAGTTGGGGTATATACATATGAAATAAAAGAAACTACTGGTACTACCGCTGGTGTAACTTATGATAATAGCACTGCTTATTTAAGAGTTTATGTGACGCAAAACGATGATGGTTCATTCAGCACAAGTTCTGTAATTTATTCTACATTACCTACCGAAGAAACTGATATTAATGAAGGAAAAACTGATACACCGTTCCAAAACAAATATGAAGCGGGATCCCTAGAAGTTAAGAAAGAGGTTAAAGGTAACCTTGGTGAACGTGATCGGGAGTTCCCAATTACGATTACTTTAAATGCTCCAGAAGGATTAAACGTTACTTCTACAATTCTAGTTGATGGTGAAGATAAGCAAATTACATTTGATAATGGTGTTGCAACTATTAGTGATTTAACAATTAAACACGGTCAGACTATTAAGTTAAGCAACTTACCTAAAGGTACCACTTACACAATCTCAGAAAAACAACCAGATGATTATCAAACACCAAAGATTACTAATGATGGTAAAGGTTCAATTGAAAATACAGAGAATGATGAAGTAACTATCACTAATACTAAAGATCAATTAATCCCTACCGGCGTTATCATCGAAAACCTTCCATACATCGTATTATTAGTATTGGCTATTGCTGGTCTTGGATTCTTTCTATTCAAAAAACGTCAAAATAACCATTTAAACTAATTTTCAATAAATTAAGAGAGGAGACCAAGCAATGAGGTTACAGAAGAAAATTATCGATACAGTCAATAGTTTCCTAAATGTCATCGTTGTCTTGGTTTTAACTCTCAGTTTAGTTTATGCCACATACGCCTTATGGGATAACCAACAAATTATTCAAGCGGTAGATGATGTTTTATATCAACTCTTGGAATATAAACCAAACAAGGAAAATCCAGGTCCTTCTTTTGAAGAGTTATTAAAAATTAACGAAGATGTGAAGGCTTGGGTGGAAATTGATGGGACGGGTATTGATTATCCAGTGGTTCAAGGGGAAGATAATTTAGCTTATCTCAACAAAGACGTATTTGGTAACTTTGCCTTAGCTGGTTCAATCTTTTTGGATACACGAAATTCTCCAGACTTTACTGATAATTATTCTCTCCTCTATGGACATGATATGGTGGAAGGGAAAATGTTTGGTGATGTTAAGAATTTTAAAGATGAGGAATATTTCAATGATCATCTAACAGGGAGTTTAATAACACCAGATAAGGCTTATGATTTAGACGTTTATGCGGTTCTACTAGTACCTTCTAATTCAGATGAAATCTTCAATCCAGATATGTGGATGGATGATTTAACAGGTTTAGAGCAATTTATCTCGGAAGAAGCGATTTATACCAATCCACAAGCCCTCAAGGATTTCGACCAAGATATAGCTTTTACCAATCAGAGAATATTAACGCTAACTACCTGTTCTTCCGAATATACTCAGGCTAGAACAATCTTAATCACGATTATGAAGGAGTCTAATACAAAGGAGAGTGACGCCATTGAAACTGAATAAAAAAGTTACACTTGGTTTCATTTTAAGTTTATTGGTAATTAATTTCCTTGGATTCATGAGACAAGTACAAGCAGCTGAAGGAACTCGGTTACCAATTGATGTCATCGTTGTTCCTAAAGAAATTAAGGATGTCACTGAGACATTCAAAGTATGGATCGAAAAACAAAATGAAGAAAGCCCCCTTCCAGAAACTAATTCAGGGCAAGTAGGTTATTTACCTGTAAAACACGGCCAAGACACTTTCTTTGATTGGCCAGAATTACCACCGGTAGGAATCTATTCTTATAAAATTTACCAAGAAGCAGGTTCCACTAAAGGTGTGAAATACGATTATACCGTTTATCTAGTCGACTTAGTAGTACAAAGAGATGTGGAAACTGACGAAATCGTTTCGACTTTTGTAGTCAAGAAACAAGGAATCGAGGAGAAAGTATCCAAGATAACTTTCACCAATGAATTCCCACCGCCAGTTAAAAAACCTCCTAAGTTTAAGGAGAAACTACCGGAGACTGGTGAGCGTCAAAATCTAGGTGTGGTATTCTTCCAAGTTATCTTGCTTCTATCAGGTCTTTATCTTGTCTTCAACAAAACAAAGAAATTATAAAACTAGCACTAATATGGGGAAAAATAATAAAAATACAGGCTGAATTTCGTTATTATATTACGATGTTCAGTCTGTATTCCTTTTTTGACTGTTAGTATTGGATTTACATTTTATGGATCTATAATTATTAACTGTGGCGAATGCATTAAAAAATAATTTGGTTGATATTTTTTTTTAGAACAGGCGTAGGCAGTGTTTAATTTTGGTTCTATAATTTTTAGTGTTGGTGCAGAAATCAGGTTCTATAATTTTTAGTGTTGGTGTAGAAATCACCAGCACTATTTTTATATACAAAAAGCCCGTGATTTCCTCTATAATTAAGTTGCACACAAAAATATAGAAAGTAGGAAATCACATGGCTACATACAATAATACTAAAATTTTACTAGGAATGGAAGACCTTAATATCAATATAGAACAGAATGATTTTGAAGAAGAATGCTATTTCTCCGTTCATCAATTTAAAAGTTCTACTAAAAAAATGCTTCCTGTCTCAAAAGCCTTTAAAAAAGTATTAACCGTTACAGGTACTCTAAAGAATCCGCCTAAAGCGTGTCCTCATTGTGGTAGTAGTAATAATGGAACGGAAGATATGATTGATTATGGATCTTATAGGACCGTCATCCTAATTGGACAATATAACCTTCAACCTGCTTATCTTAAACTGACTAAACAACGATACCTTTGTAAACATTGTCAAAAAACAACGGTTTCTCAAACTAACTTAACCAAACAGCACTGTACCATTTCATCACCTTTAAAAGTAATGATTCTTCAAGAATTAGGTAAAACGAAACCTATCAAAGATATTGCTGAAACCTGGAATGTGTCGTCGCATACAGTACTACGTCAATTGAAAGCTTATAGTTATCAATATAATACCAAGCCCACATCACTCCCTAAACATATCGCGATTGATGAATTTAAATCCGTGAAGAATGTGAAGGCTGCTATGTCGTGTATTTTAATGGATAATCACAAACATATTGTAGTAGATGTCTTAGAAAACCGAACACAAGCATTTTT
>NZ_BCQX01000102.1 GCF_001552295.1 Globicatella sanguinis NBRC 15551
ATTGCAAAAGGTTTGGCAAAACTTTCGTTCTGCCAAACCTTTTTATTTTATATATCTTTTAAAGTGCCATATTTTTCTTCAATGGCCATTCGCACATTAGGTGGTACCATATCACTAATATCACCTTTAAAATAAGCAACTTCCTTAATCATACTTGAACTTAAATAACGATATTCTTCGTTGGCATACATTAACACTGTTTCCAGAGATTCAAATTGTTTACGATTAATAATCGCAATATTGCTTTCATATTCAAAATCCAGAGCATTGCGTACGCCTCTTAATAAAGCCACTGCATTTTTATTACGATAATAGGTTGCCACTAAGCCATCAGAATAAAGTTCTACCGAAACATTTTCAATTCCCTTAACGGCTTCTTCAATTAAGGTAACACGTTCATTCGGTTTAAAAAGTCCTTTTTTAGTTGTATTAACTGCAACGAGGACAATTAATTCATCGAATAATTTGCTACCACGTTCAATTAAATCCAAATGACCTAAGGTCAAAGGATCAAAACTACCTGGAAAAATTCCGATTTTTTTCATTTTATTCTACTTCATCCTCCCATTCATATAAATGAATTACTGTTAATCCATAATGCTTCTCACGATATTTAGACCATTGATCGATGGTTTCAGGTAAAGTAGTTTCATTATCCGTTTCACACATAATGATTGTATCTTGATTGATCAATCCGAGTTGGGCTAACCACTTAATATCCTCAACAATTTTCTCTCGTTTATAAGGCGGATCAATTAATACTAAATCAAAAATAACTGTTGGATGTGCCGTTTGATATTTTTTCAAACTCGCATAATTATCACCCGCTAATAATGTAAAACGCTCGGTTTCTTTAGTAATTTCAATATTATGTTTGATGGTAGCTATTGCTGCTCGATGTTTCTCACAAATTACTGCATGATCCATTCCTCGTGAAACAGCTTCAATTGCTAGTCCACCCGTGCCACCATATAAATCTAATACGATGCCAGTGTGACAACGACTTCCTAATAAATTAAAGATACTTTCTTTTATTTTATCCGTTGTCGGACGCGTATTTTGTCCTGGGACTGCTTTTAAAGGGCGACTGCCATATTTTCCTGCTACGACTCTCATTGGCTCTCATCCTTATTTAACAGTGAATCACGTAATGATTTTAAAAATGAATCATAATTAACATCACCGGTCACGATATCTTCCTCTTCTTTAACTACCGTTTTCTCTTGAAGCATATCTTTATCTTTACGATACGGTATTGCATCCTTCCAAGTCATATCAATATCGTCACGGTAAGAAACTTCTACTTTTTGAACAAAATGTAATTTATTTAATTTTTCGATTATCTCATCTTGTTCATCACGATTTACATATAAGATGACATAGCGTAATCGATTGCTAATAAAATGAACATGTCCAAATTTTCGTATATTTTTAATTTGTTTTAGGGTATAGAGCCAAACAACTAATGCTTGACGCTCAATTAATTCAAATTCCATTCTCATCACTCCAGTCTACTAATGAATCATCATCCATCTCATTCTCAAAACTTGTTGATTGTTTTCTCTCCATTGATTCTACTGAATAAATTTCATTAGCTGGTATTGTATTTGTACGATTATTATTGGATGTCGAAGGAGAATGATCTTCATTTTGTTCATGAATGAACATCGCCTCTACTACTCCGATTGCAATCAGACTGACCATGATACTGGTCCCACCATAACTAATAAACGGTAAGGTCACACCCGTTAATGGCAATAGACTTAGTGCACCACCAATATTAACAATCGACTGCACCAAAAACATAATTGCAATCCCCATTGTTAAATGGCGACGATAGCTATTTTTAAAAGTGGTAGCTATTTTAAGGATATAAATCATTAAAAAGAAGAAAAAGATTAAAAAGATACTAATGCCTATAAGTCCTAACTCCTCTCCCATAATTGAAAATATAAAGTCCGTATGAGCTGCTGGTAAATGATTTCTTTTGACCAGACCCTTCCCTAGTCCTTTACCAAATAACCCACCATTACTAAAAGCGGTCAGGGATTGAATAATCTGATAACCTGAACCTAATTCATCGATAAAAGGATTAGTAAAAATACCAATACGTGCTTTTCCATAATTTCCGGATGCAATTAAATTTGGACCATAAATATTCGACACCAAACGCAACATCAGATAGCCTATCATCAAGATGCTATAAATTATCGCGATCCCTTTTTTGGAAAACCAACTGTGACCAAAAATCAATATTAATATTAAACCAATAATTAATATTGTGCCATAATCTGGCATTTTTAGTAACGCGAATAAAGTCATTGACAATATAATAAAACTTATTAAATGGAGTGGCTCATTTTTAATATCTTCGATTATGTCTTTCAAGGTTTCAGATGGTTGTTTTACTAAGCTTGGAATCTTTAACACTGTATTGGTAACCAAATCTAGATTGCTAAAACTTGCATACCACGCAAATAAGGCGATTAACGCTAGTTTTGATAATTCGGAAGGTTGGAATGAAAAACCGCCAATTGATAACCAGTTAGCTGCACCACCACGTTCTTCCTCAAATAATGCAGTATATAACATTATTAACATGAACGAACCTGAAATGGTCAAGATTAATGGCAATGAGCGATACCATTTACTAGGGATTAAAGGCATCAAAAACAATCCTAATGAACCAATTATTACCGCTCTAAACTGACTAAAAACTAGACTAACTGCTTCATTGGAACCATTACTATTTGTCTGATACATAGAAGCGCTAAAGACAAAAATCATTCCAATAATCACTAAGATATACGTCATTAACAATAATACATGATCTAAAGATAAAAAATAATGGTGTATGGCCGAATATCCCTTTTTAAGCCATTGTAAACCTTTTTTATCCTTGAAAGATGGCTTGAATTTTATTTGATTTAATTTCATGAATGGCCTCCTCTCAGTTTCATTATTATAGCATAAATGAAAGTTTTAAGGGTACTTTTACAAAATTTTCTTCGTGATAATAGCAAATCAATTTATTTTAAATAATAGAATAGTTGAGGGAGTATACTTAAAATGGGAGTAAACCATAAGTAGAAAATCTAATAATTTTCGCTTTGTCGTACATCCACCACTCAACCCCTGCGCATTTAATTTGTGCACAATAAATTGACTGAATTCACAATGTTAATGCCTTACATCTTTAAAACGCAGCGTGAGACCACTCAACCACTAAATTATAAAATAAATAGATGAAAAAAACGAATTATTTAAAGTTTCTAACACCCCTCCTTGCCCCTTATCATTATTTTCAAGGTCAAAATATGGAAATTACTTGATAAAAATAGTGAAGCACTATACACTATTATAGTGTCATATTTTTTTAGATACACAAATGGAGGTTTGAAATGCAAACAAATGAAATAGCAAAAACAGAAAGTTGGTTCTTACGATTTATTAAAGGAATGTTTATTGGTTCAGGATTTATCGTTCCAGGAATCAGTGGCGGAGCTTTAGCTGCTATCTTTGGTATGTATGAACGTATTATTCGTTTTTTATCTAATATAACCAAAGACTTTAAAGAAAATGTCATCTACTTTATTCCGGTAGGTTTCGGAGCTTTGGCTGGTATTGTCTTCTTCTCTTTTGGAGTAAGTTGGGTTTTAGAAAATTATGAAACAATTGTTCGATGGTTCTTTGTCGGATGTATTGTAGGTACTGCTCCTTCATTATGGGCAGAGGCAGGTAAAAAAGGTCGCCAACAAAAAGACATCATCGTGATGGTAATTGCATTTATCTTTGGTTTTGTTTTATTAGTTTTTGGCCAACAATTATTCCAAGGTCAAGTTGCAACTAACTTTATTAGTTGGTTTATCTCTGGTGCCTTAATTGCACTTGGAATTTTAATCCCTGGTCTTAGTCCTTCTAATTTTATTATGTATATGGGGCTTTATCAAAAAATGTCAGATGGTTTTAAAACCTTAGACCTTAGTGTTATTATTCCGATTGCTTTAGGTGGTTTAGCAACCATTGTCTTATTATCCAAATTAATTGCTAGTATTTTTGATCGTAATTACTCTGGCTTCTTCCACTTTATCGTAGGAGTTGTCATTGCATCTACTTTAGTCATTATACCAACAGATTATACTGGTTTTGGTTTTATCCAATATTTTGCATGCCTATTATCATTATTAGGCGGTACCTTATTAGGTTGGTGGATGTCTCAATTAGAAGAAAAATATAAATAAAAAATCGGTCCAAAATAAAAATGAATGAGTCGTTTTTATTTTGACGTTTCAAATGAAGTAAATAACTCTGAATAGGTGGCTTTTGGGGTACCTTAATCGCCAAGCCACATTAAAAATAAATAGACTGAACAGAAATTTATTATGAACAGCCTTCTATCTATCTGATAGAGAGCTATCCATCATTTCTGTTCAGTCTTTTTGTATATCCAAATATATATAATTTCGCTAGATTATAGAGTTGAATTTATCCAAAGATAATATTGGTCCATTAAATTAATGTATGATAACCGTTGATTACTAAAATAAGTAATATCGAATGGCGTTATTTATTTTTATTGCTTCAGAGTATAGACCATTGAGTCAAAATCCCTTAAGCCTTAGGTTCTTGATTGAAGCCATTCAGCTAAATCTGTCAATAAAAAGGATTACTTGCAATGAATTGGACTCATCATTTTGGACAAGTCGCTTTAATTAAAATAAATACTAAGCTGACCCTACTTAATAACATGAATCCATTTTTGTGACCTAAACCGCATGATGCCCACAATTGATTTAACTACTTCATCCATTAACACCATTGACATCACCCATAAGATTGGTAATTGTAAAAATTTGGCTCCAATAAAAGCCAAAGGAACTCCTACCAACCAGACCGCAAAAGTCTCCATAAACATTGAAAACCTTGTATCACCGCCACCTCTAAGGATGCCCACGACAATAATGGAATTAAAGGCTTTTAATACATAAAATAAACCAATCACAATGAGTAATTGACTTGAAATCTGTCGAACCGTTGGACTTAATGATGGAAATGCCATTAATAAAATATCCCGTCCAAAAACAATCGAAGTTCCGATGATAATTCCAATTATAATGACAATTTTAATGAAACGACGCCCTAAATCGTAGGCTTCTTCTGTTTCGCCACGTCCCACAGAACTTCCAATCATAATCGTACAACTATTAGCCAATCCCCTTACTAATACAAATAAGATGTTTTGTATTGAGGCAACAATTTGAACCGCCGCAGTTGATTCAGTCCCCGTCATCGCATAAGCAATATTGTAAAGCACTTGCCCTAATGACCAAAAGGTTTCATTTAAAATAACCGGACTCACAATTTCAATATATTGTTGTATAAACGCTTGATCAAAATTAAAAAATTGTTTAAATGAAGCATTAATCGGCCCTTTATAACGGAAGGTATACCATAGAATCATAATAAATTCTACTAAACGTGCAATAACCGTTCCTAATGCAGCCCCTACCACACCTAAACGTGGGAAGAAGCCAATCCCGAAAATTAATAAATAATTAAAAATAGCATTCGTAAAAAATCCGACAATCGAAGCGTATAGTGGTGGATTAGGTGCTCCGGTACTTCTTAATGAGGTACCAAAAGCAAAACTAACGCTCGTCATAATATACGATAAACTAACCACTTGCAAATAGCGACTACCACTAGCAATGACTTCTGGATCACGAGTGAGTAGGCCCATTATAAAGTTTGGGAACAATAAAGCAATCATTGTAAACAATAAACCAAAACCGGTACACAATGCAATTGCAAAGCCTGTTACACGTTGAACATTGGCTGTATCTTTTCTTCCCCAGTATTGTGATACTAACACCGATGACCCTGTATTAATTCCAAAACATATCAAAATATAAAAGAAAAATACTTGGTTAGCCAACCCCACACCTGCTAGCGTAATATCTCCTAATGATGAAATCATAAGCGTGTCTAGCATATTTAAAGAAGAAGTTATTAAATTTTGAATCGCAACTGGTATCGCAATTGCTAACATCGTTTTATAAAAATGATTTTTTTGTTCCATTCACCAAACCTCTTATTCAATTATTTTTCTTAAAATTTGATCACTCACCTGATCCATTAATAAACTCGGATTATATACATTAAAGTTATCAAAATTAAGTGTTATCGTTGCTCCTACTTCTGCTGTATTGGCATCGGCACTCCATAAAATAACCCCCATCAATTGATACGTTTCTTTATGAATAAGATAATCAATTCCATAAACTTTGTTATCTTGATTAAACATTTCCTTATCCAATTCAGTTAACGTTGATGAAAATTGTTCATAATCTTGTTCAAAAAACTCTCTCAAAGTAATAAAAGTTGATTCTTCTGTCGCTTCCAATTGATCTAACAGCTCATACTGTTGGTCTAATCGTTGAACAAATTGTGCATAGCGATTAGCTTGCTTAAGCTCTTGAATTTCAACATTTCCCTCTGTTTCTTGATACTGTCGATTTGCTTTCCAAAAACTTACATTAATCAATGATTGTTCTTGCAATTCACCTTCGATTAAGCTATAGGGTTCACCATTTAGATAATTCCCCATTGTCAAAGTCGTTTGGGTTTGATCATCTCGATAAGTTTCAAGATAATTAATCACTTGATAGGGATTAGCTTCTGCAATTAATTGTTGTTGATCTTTTTGTGTGGTGTCTAAGCTAACTGTTTGATCCGTATCAATTTGCCAGTCTTCAAACTCAGCTTTCGAATTAATATTAGATTCGATTTTGACCTTATATTGAGAATTTAAATCATTTATTACCATATTCATTACAATATAAGTAATATCACCATTTTCTGTATCGACACGATATTGTGCATCCATTTCAATCTGGGCATTTTTAGATAGCATCATCGGTAAACTAAATAACTGAGGTGCAATTGTAAAGAGTTGTTCATCCTCAATCGTACGCTTAACCAACACGTTGTTTTCTGATTCGTCAAGTTGCCATTCATCGCTTCCTTCAAATAAATACTTCATTAAAGAAATATAAAGAATGGTCGATTTAGTATCTCCTGACAAATTTTGCCACGAATTTGAATTAAAACGATAATAATAGTCTTCTCCACTGTAATATATTTGCTCTTCAAGCTCGTGAGAGTTTTGCTCGATTTGGTTAGTCACCAAATAACCTTTAAGTTGACCTTCTTCATAACGTTCCTCTGTTTTTTCATTGACTTTATATAATTGATCGTCAATCGTAGTGGAAACAACCAAATTCATGCCTACTTTATCAAGGGCTTCAAAACGTTTAGCTATTAATTGTTGCAATTGTTGCTTCTTGGTAGTACTTTGTTGGTGGTCTTCCATTACATTGACTTTGCTATCGTCAACGGACTCAGAAATATTACTAGTCGTTTCATTGGGATTAACTGGGCTTAAATCAACACATCCACTTAGCAATAATACACTTAAAGTTACAAGGCAATATCTTTTAAAGTTCATTAAACTCTCCCCCTATCTCTTTTGTATTATAGCTAATTATTCCCGTACTAACAACCTTTAAAAAAGAAGATTATCAACTTGTTACAAATTGAAAAATCTACAACTAACAGCCTTACAAATGCTTGTTTACGACTCTTGTAACGATAATTTTATATAAAAAAATCGCCCAACATTGTAAAATGCTAGACGATGATTAATTCAACTATATAGTCTTAGTCTAAGCTAAGCGTTCTGCAACAACTTCCCAGTTTACTACATCCCAGAATGCTTTAATATAATCTGGACGACGGTTTTGGTAGTTTAAGTAGTATGCATGTTCCCAAACATCTAAACCTAATAAAGGTACTAAGCCATCTGTTAATGGGTTATCTTGATTTGGAGTAGAAACTACTTCTAATTTACCATTATTAGAAACTAACCAAGCCCAACCTGAACCAAAACGTGAAGCGGCAGCAACAGCAAATTTTTCTTTAAATTCGTCTACAGAACCAAATGCTTCAACAAGTTTTGCTTCCAAATCTGCTGGAATCTCTTTTGCTTGAGAAGGCGCTACTAATTCTTCCCAGAATAATGTATGGTTATAGTGACCCCCACCATTGTTGCGGACAGCGGTTTGAATATCTTCTGGCAATTCTGCCCAACCTTTAACTAATTCTTCAATTGATTTATCAGCATACTCTGTACCTTCAATTGCTTTATTTAAGTTAGTAACATAAGTGTTATGATGTTTTGTATAATGGATTTCCATTGTTTGAGCATCGATAACGGGTTCTAAAGCAGCATATTCATAGTTTAATTTTGGTAATTCAAAAGTCATAAAAGAGTCCTCCTTAGTATTTTAACTTAAGTTTAACATCTTTAAAGATAATAAAAAAGTTATTTGCTTATATTAGATAGTGTCAAATT
>NZ_BCQX01000103.1 GCF_001552295.1 Globicatella sanguinis NBRC 15551
ATATGACTAAGTTTTATTTTATATCAATATAAACGATAGTAAGATTAATTATAGATATCTTGTTATTTTTTATAAAATTAATATCAAAATGTGTTATGATATTTTTGTATACTAAAATTAAATTTAATAATGAAGGATGAGGAGATGGATCAATGACAGTTGATGAAACATTATTGGTAAAACTGACGGAAGCCAATGCGATTGGTGGCAATGAAGGCCAGGTTCGTTCTATTTTTAAAGAAGCAACAAAATCGGTGGCCGAAGACTATTTAGAAGATGGTCTAGGAGGAATTTTTGCACAACATACAGGAAATGAAAAGGGTCCTCGTGTGATGATTGCGGGTCACATGGATGAAGTTGGTTTTATGGTGAGTCAAATTACCGAAAAAGGTTTCTTAAAGTTTGTGCCCATCGGTGGTTGGTGGAGTCAAGTCGTTTTGGCGCAACAAGTGACCGTTACGACACGTGATGGCAAAACATTCCATGGTGTAACAGGTTCAAAACCACCCCATGTTTTAACACCGGAGGCGCGCAAACAACCAGTAGATATGAAAGATGTTTTCGTGGACTTAGGTGCTAGTTCAAAAGAACAAGTATTAGAATGGGGAATTCGTCCAGGTGACATGATTACACCTTACATTAAGACACAACGTATGAATGGGACGCCATTCTTATTAGGCAAAGCATGGGATAACCGTATCGGTGTAGCAGTGGCGATTGAAGTATTAAAAGAATTAGCAGCCAGTGGCCATGAAACAGTTTTATTCTCAGGTGCCAATGTTCAAGAAGAAGTAGGTTTAAGAGGAGCTAAGGTGGCGACTCATTTATTAAATCCTGATCTTTCAATTGCTTTAGATACGGGAACAGCTGGTGATACACCAGGTATGACCGAAAAAGAAGCAGATAGTATTTTAGGAAAAGGACCTCAAGTCATTATTTATGATGCATCGATGATTGCTCATAAAGGGTTTAGAGAATTTGTCATCGATGTAGCAGAAGCTGAAGACATTCCGTTCCAATATACATTCATTACTGGTGGTGGGACAGATGCTGGTTCACAACATCAAAGTTTAAATGGTGTGCCATCGATTGCAATTACAGTGCCCGTTCGCTATTTACACTCTCATACATCGATTATTCACGAAGATGATTTCAAAAATACCGTTCGCCTTGTAGTAGCCATTATTAAAAAATTAAATCAAGTTACCCTTAAAACAATTAAAGAAAATGCTTAATTTGAGGTGATAGGATGAAATTATATTGTATTGGCTCAGCGGGGGGTTACCCTTTAGGAGATAATGGCACAACTTCCTATGTGGTTACCTCTTCGGATGGTGCGTATCACTTGTTATTAGATGCTGGCAGTGGTTCAGCTTTAGCAATTGAAGAGTATATCCCTGTCAATGATTTAGACGCCGTATGGTTAAGTCATGACCATCCGGATCATAGTGCGGATATTGGAATTTTTCAACATCTTTTTTTCCTTAAAAAACCGGCTAGCAAAAAAGGACTGATTCCGGTTTATATGAACAAGAATTCGAGTTTATGGCCGATCATGATGACAGATGCCTCAACGGAGCCCCGTCAATATTTAATTGAAGAACCAATGGATATGGGTCCCTTTAAAGCGAGCTTTATTAAAACAACGCATCCAGTAGAGTGTGCTGCAATACGTTTAGAAGAAAAATCAACTCAAAAAGTATTAGTCTTTACGGCTGATTCCGGCTGGCAAGATTCGATGGTCGATTTTGCTAAGAACGCGGATGTACTGATTGCGGATACAAATTTTCCAGCAACTAAAGGGCGTAATACTATTCATATGACTTCAACAGAAGTCGCTACCTTAGCAAATATGGCTGAAGTAAAGCAATTGGTGGTTTCTCATATTCCCCCACAAGCGGATGGAGACCAAATAATGTCTGAAGTCACAATGGCACTTCAACCGACGATTAATATTATAAAAGCAGTACCAAAATTAGAAATTGAATTTTAAAGTGGAGGTTTGAAAATGATTTTTGTAGACAATGAAAATAATTACGATGCTAGCGTCAATATTGCTTTAGAAACTTACTTAGTAGAGAATAAATTGGTTGATGAGCCGATTTTACTATTCTATATCAATAAACCATCAATTATTATTGGACGTAACCAAAATACAATCGAAGAAGTAAACCAACCTTATTTAGATGAACATGGTATTCAAGTAGTTCGTCGTATGTCAGGCGGGGGTGCTGTTTATCATGATTTAGGTAATGTATCCTTCTGTTTCATTAAGGATGACGATGGATCATTTCGTGATTTCGCCAGCTTTACTAAGCCGGTCATCGAAGCCTTACATAAATTAGGTGCAACAGGAGCTGAATTACAAGGCCGCAATGATTTATTGATTGATGGTAAGAAATTTTCAGGGAATGCGATGTACGCTAAAGATGGTCGTATGACGGCACATGGGACAATTTTATTTAATTCAGATTTAGAAGAAGTTAATAATGCTTTAAAATCACGTAAGGAAAAAATTGAATCAAAAGGAATTAAATCGATTCGCTCTCGTGTCACTAATATTGCACCTTATGTTAAGGATGAATACAAAGATTTATCGATTGAAGCATTTCGTGATGTTTTATTATTAGAAATTTTCGGTGTCGCTTCAAAAGAAGAAGTGCCTCGTTATCAATTAACTGAAGAAGACTGGAAAAAAGTCTATGAAATTCGTGAACAACGTTTTGGCAATTGGGATTGGAATTATGGACAATCGCCAGCTTTTGATATTGAAAAAAGTAGAAAGTTTGATTTCGGATTGGTGGATTTCCGTTTTAATGTCACGAATGGTAAAGTAAGTTCTGCTAAAATTTATGGTGACTTCTTTGGCTTAGGCGATATTAAAGAGGTTGAAGAAAAATTAGTAGGGGTGAAATATAATAAGGAGGATTTCTTAACAGCTTTTGACGCGATCGATGTAAATAAATACTTTGGTCGTGTGACGAAGGAAGAAATTATTGAAATGTTATTTGCTTAATCGGCGAACGGCTTGAACGTAGAGACATTTAATGATGCGAGTGATTAAATGTTCGAATCCATTTAACAGGAAATATTCGCTTCATGATGAAATTGAATAGACAATAACGAACCTGGTGTGCTAGTTGAACGAGTGGTAAAAAGAGCTACTCAATCACATTAACACACCAGGTTTATTTTTTTGTTATAAAATGCATGGACTAAATTGGCTGCATTAAAGTACTTTTGCATCAATATTAGCTTTGTTGAGTATTGGAAATAATAACATAAAAGATGACAAATAAGATACCAGCTGCTGGCCAGATAATCCAAGACGTTGCCCAAGTATCAAAATATAAACTATAGACAATATAAATAAATAAGGCGGTCATCCAATAAATCGTAATCCAAGGCTCGATCTTTGATTTAACTTTTTTCTTTGAAGGTTGATACTCACCTTCTTCTAGTAATATTGCATAAGTATTCCGAGGTATACTAATTTGAATGAGTAAAGCAACACCCATCGCTATCATAATGAGTAAAATAGCAATTCCAACTATTGAGATAAATTCATTGGCAAATAATAATTCAGCAATAAGGATACTTAAAGGTGATAATATAAGTAAGACGATAGCAAGAATTAATTTACCAATAAAGGCATTGCGTGATTGACGTTGCTTTTCTTGAACTAAAGGGACAATTCCTGGATCGAGAGCAATCGGGTCGGTTTCCATAAATTCATATTCAGATAATTGCATCCCGGCAAAAATTAAAATACCAACGCCAATGGCAACGAAAGTTAACACAAAAATGATACCAATCAAGGAAGCAGTGTTTTCGGTTATATCTAATTTTCCAGATTCTTGTGCTTGCGATAATAGGATTAAAGCAATTGGCGAAGTAATTAAGAAAGCAGCGGCTAATGCGTACCATTTGGCCATTTTTTGACGTAAGTCAATATAGTTTTTGGCCATTTCCAAGGTGACTCTTTTGGCGGGGGTCGAACCTTTTTGAACTGATGACGATTCTAGTAAATCATCCTTTAAGAGATAATCGGTTGACACGTCAAATAATTGACTTAGTTGGATAATTTTTTCTGAATCAGGGATTGCTTGATTACTTTCCCACTTTGAAACGGATTGACGTGAGATGTCTAATGCCTGTGCTAATTCTTCTTGAGACCAATGACGACTCTTTCTTAATTCGTAAATCTTTTCTGCTAAGTTCATTTTTATCACTCCAATTTTGTTTTATTTTCTACTTTAATAATAGTAAAGATGGTGATGGAATGCTATCAACTTGAGTTGACAATGTGTCAACTAGCGGTTGCAACCTTGATATAATCAGCTTTAACAAAGAATATTAAATATTTGAAAGGTCGATAAGTGAAAGTTTTAGAGTTTAACCCCAAATACGTAAGGCACGGTATTAGATAAATAATATTTGTTGCAAAGGAACACTTGATGGTGATGGATTCAATAAAACGACATTATACTCACAGTGCGATCTAAATGACTAGTAAGGATGAAAATAAAAAAAAGCAAATAAACCATCTTAAATAGATAGAAGTAAGAAAGGATATAAATCCATTCGTTGAGGACCTCTTTTGTCATGCTATTTAAGTCATTCACTTGCTTATAAGTTTTTATTTATTTTTTTGTTCAATTGCTAAATCAACCAAATGACGGGCTAACCATTCGTTTCTAACAAGTAGTGGGCCATGGAAATAAGATCCAAAAGTATTTTTATAATGCATCCCTTCGGTTTTATCTTGATTATTGTTTCCATACCCCGTAATTACTTTACCGAGGGGTTCTAATGCATCGGTTAAGTAGGTGACACCATTATGGTTTTCAAATCCATAATAGGTTTGTTGGTTTATTTCATCATAGATTTCAATATCACCGATAAAACGACTATTAATTTGACGCTCGGTATAATGTGGTAGCACGCCTAGCCCTTTAATTTGTTCGCCATCGGCTGTTGTATAATACTGACCTAATAATTGGAATCCGCCACAAATTGCTAGTAAAACGCCATTTTGTTCGATGTAACGTTTAATCTCAGGAATTAGACGCTGACAATCTTTGGCGATGATTTTTTGTTCAAAATCTTGGCCGCCGCCAAAGAAGATAATATCGAAATCATCGGCATTGAACGGGTCTTCTAAGCTGACCATGGTTGTTTCAACCTGATAGCCTTTTTCGCGTGCATAGTACTGAATCATGAGTAAATTCCCATTGTCACCATAGGTATTGAGTAAATTCCCATATAAATGACAGATTCTAATTGTATTGGTCATTTTTTTACGCTCCTTTGTTTGATTGAATATATCCTTTTTGAATAAAGGCTTCGCGTAAATCTAGCATGGCAGTATATGTCGCTAAAATATGAACATATTCTGTCGGTGCAGCCTTTATCGCTTCGATAATTTGTTCATTGTTTTCCACTTGATTAATCAATTCAGGTTGAATGCCAGCGACCGTTAGGCGCTTCGTCATTTCATCAGCTTTCATCCCTGAAGTGACGACTTTTTCAATAGGGAAATCAACGATTTGTTCATAATGTCCGTCCCAAATCCAGCTGACGTCAGTACCATCGGCATAATTATTGTTTAAAATACTGATTAAAGTAAATGGATTTTGATCCAAGCCAATCAAAGCTAAGACTTGGTTTAAGCCAACTGGATTTTTGACTAAGTTTAATAAAACTTTTTTACCTTCAATGTTAATCATTTCTTGACGTCCGAATACGCGTTCAGCTTTCATGAAACTTTCACGAATTTTTGCCGGTTCAACATCAAAGAATGAAGCGACGCTATAGGCAGCTAAAGCATTGTAGACATTATAAAGTCCAGCTACTGGAATTTCAAAATGGTGGCCGTCAATTCTAAAGCTAGAATGAGTTAAGGCCAATTCTTCAACTTCAGTGACTTGATAGATTAATTCAGGACGTTTGAAATCACAATGTTCGCAATAATATTTTCCTAAATTGGCATAAGTTAAAGAATGATATTTTAGAATATGATGACAGTGCGGACATAAGACGCCGTCGGTATTATAATGAGGTTCCACATCGTGATCTGTTTCGTGATTGAAGCCAAAATATTGACGTGGATTAGGCAATTCAGTTGAATTGAATAAGGGAGAATCGCCGTTTGCAATGACGGTAGCTGTCGGTACTTCTTTGGCAGCATTGGTCATTAGTTCATAGATTGAATAAATTTCTCCATAGCGATCCATTTGGTCACGGAAAACATTGGTATGTAAGAACGCGATAGGATTTAGATGTTTCACCACGTGTTTTAAAGACCCTTCATCCACTTCTAAAACAGCAATCCCTTGCTCACCTTTTGGAATAGCAGGAGCTACTAGAAAAGTACTGACAATCCCTTGTGCCATATTTGACCCCGTAGGGTTCGTAACAATATGATTGAACTTTTCTTTTAAAGCTTGTACTGTTAAGGCTGTGGTTAAAGTTTTACCATTTGTACCGGTAATAATGACGACTTGATAATTTTTCGCTAAATCAGATAAGATATTAGGATCAATTGTTTGGGCTAATTTACCAGGCAAACTACTCCCACCATTGGTAAAGTTGGTTAAAACCCAACGACTGGATTTTCCGACTAAGCGAGCAATACGACTTCTAAGACTCATTGAATGTGTCTCCTTTATTTGATATTTCATTTCTATATAATAGCAATACTTGACTAAATAATAAAGGTTTAAGAATTAATTTTAATAAAAAAACTCCGTTTCGATAAGAAACAGAGTGGCGAAACATTATAATTCGCAGGCAATCCCGTCTTTATCACGGTCCAACTGAGGGCGATAGCCAGGCTCACCTTGATATATAGGAGCCGCACCAGCAGCTTTAGCTTCGGAACAGTTTTTAAAATAAACATCTTGGCTGGCTGCTTGATTATCTTGACTAGAAAACCCGACTTGATTATTTTGAGCATTACTTTGGTATTGATCAACGTCAATATTTTCGCCAAAGGCTTCGTTAGTTGACCATACATTTAACCCATTACGTTTCGCATAATCTTCGGAAAAAATAAGCGTTTCTAAATAGGGACTATTAGCATCGTCTTGACTATAGTAAGCTGTCAAACCTTCTGTCGTCATCACTTCTTGGACTAAGATTTTGTCAGTCCATAAATGAATTAATGAGCGACCCTGACTGTCTTTTTGCTCATCAGCGAGATATTCGATTTTAATGTCTTTAGCGGATTGCAATAACTCATTTAAACGCGTTTTCGACTCATTGGCAAATTTTTGTGGCCCTGTGACGGGATGCTGTCGTTTTGGTGCGTAGACATTGGCCAATTTAAAGGTTTTGACGTCGCCATTTTCTAATTCAATCTTTAAGGAATCCCCATCAATGACATCAAACTCTACGATGTCCACTAATTTAGCATTATTTTGTGGTTTTGCTAAAATTTTATACCCTAAAGTAGCTTCGTTGACCTCGGCTTTAACAGTCAAACTAGGAAACAATATCATGAAACATAGTGCCATTAACTTTAAAAAATGAACCGATTTTTGCAATCGAAACACTCCTCAATAGATTACTTCTAACCATATCATATCATAAAAATTTTTATAAGAAACACTTAATAGGAAAACAACTCACCTAGTAAGATTCTTCCATTATTCAATTAAAAAGCGGTCTGAAATGTCTACACCCGACTCGGCTAATTCGCTAAAGAAATCCTCAACAAATTGCACCATTCGTTGATGGCGTTTGTTAGCTAGTTTTTGGCCTTTATCGGTCACAATTAAATCCTTGAGTTTTAATAATTTTTCATCAAAATGAGCAATAGCGTTACGCTTTTTTTGACGATAATCAGCATAGTTATTTAATTCAACTTTTGCTAAAGCAGGATCATAAAAGGGAGCGTGTTTTACCTGGCCATTATATTGAAAGGTGCGCGCAATCCCAATGGCACCCATTGCGTCCAATAAATCAGCATCGCTGACAATCATTGCTTCTCGAGTACGGTCAACTTGATGGAATCCACCTTTGAAACCAATCGATTGAATATCTTTGATTAAACGTGGATAAAGCGAGGGCTCAATGTGATGGTCAGCTAAAATATTTTTTAACTGTTGTAATGCATCATCAGGATTAAGTTTATCATCTAACTCTTCATGGAGTAGAGCTAATAATTTAATGTAAGGAAAATCATCTTGCGATTGCGTCAGATTTAAAGCTAAATAAGTAACACGGTAAATATGAAACCAATCATGTCCACTGGCTTCATTTTGATACTTGGTTTTAATATATTGTTCAATTTGTTCAATGTTATTAATCATCATAAGGCTCCTTTGG
>NZ_BCQX01000104.1 GCF_001552295.1 Globicatella sanguinis NBRC 15551
AATTTTAGAACTTTCATCTCCTTTTTTGCGTTAATTTAGTGATTTATTAATGAATTATACTTTAACTTTATAAAAAAAGAGAGTAGAATATAGGGTGATTGTATATCATGGTAAAAAGCCAGAAGGGGGGCAAAAAAATGAGAATTAATTTGTATGTACATTATGATTCGGTAACGAGTCATATCATGACACGGGGAATTAATTTGTTGCCGATAGATTTTGAGGCAAAATATGTACCCAATAATATGATATTGTCAGAAGCGCCTTCTAATTTTGGGAAATTTGATGTGAGAACCAACTTTAAGATATTAAGAGGGAAACCAGAAGTTTTAGAATACTTGAATTACTGTCGCAAAGAAAAAGTGCGTGTGTCTAATTGGATGGATTTTGAAAGTGTCAGTATGATGCACCAATTAACTCCTAATGAGATTGCAGAAATATTATATTTATTCCATGCAAATCAAACCTTAAGATCAGCTTTTTTTTATAAATTACAAAATAATTATGCGTTTCTAACCTTGCCGAACGGCTTAATAAAAACCTATTATCGTTATTCCCAACATTTTAATTTGCGATTTCAAAGAGTGTTACAAGAGCAGATGCAAAATTTATTAAATGAAGGACGCTCTTTCTTTTTTAAGAAGAAAGAAATCGCTAAGCCGGTTCCGGAAGCCATTGTAGAACAAATAACACCATTATTTACTAAAGGATTGAAAATTGACTTTGCTCAAGCCTATGATATGGCTGGCCAGTGGTTTGTACCGTTATTTATCATTGAAGATGAATTAACACTTTTAACTTCTAATCAAAGTCAGACGGATCAAGTCGGTCAATTGGTGTATAATTATCAAGAAAAAATTTGGCAAGTAGAACTTATTTCTAACTAGCATGCATTTGGAGGAAAATATGAAAATAATTTTACTATATGGTGGCCAAAGTGCGGAACATGATATCTCAGTCATTTCAGCCCACAATATTGCCCAACAAATTATGTATAACTATTACGACGTCCAACCTATTTTTATTCGACGTGATGGGGTTTGGATTAAAGGAGCTCCCTTAACTGAAGCGCCTAGCACTTCGGGTGAACTCATTTTAGAAGCGGCTGAAACAGCTCAATGGTCGCAAAATGCTGATACCGCTTCAACAGGATTAGTGATTCAGCCAGGTTCAATTTATGAAGAAGATACCATTGTCTTTCCAGCTCTTCATGGACCAAATGGAGAAGATGGTACTATTCAAGGCTTTTTAGAGGTGTTAAATATGCCTTATGTTGGCGCGGGTGTCACAGCTAGTGCAGCCGGCATGGATAAAACAGTAAGTAAGTATATTTTTAGCCAAGTAGGTATTCCTCAAGTGCCATTTGAAGCATTTGACCGTCAAGCATGGCTCGATTCAAAAGAAGAGCTTATTAAGAAATGTGAAGGTAGCTTGCTATATCCAATGTTTGTCAAACCAGCCAATATGGGCTCAAGTGTAGGGATTAGTAAAGTTGAAAATGTTGAAGAATTAGCTAATGCGGTTGAATTAGCTTTAAAATATGATTTTAGAATTGTAGTTGAACAAGGAATTAATGCCGATGAAGTGGAAGTAGCGATTTTAGGTAATGCTGATGCTCATGTGAGTGTGGTCGGGAAATTAGTAAAAGAACAAAGTTTTTATGATTATGATAATAAATATTTAAACAATAGTGTTTCAATGCAAATTCCAGCTGAATTACCTGAAGCAGTTGCTGAAAAAATTCAAGAGTATGCTTTATTAGCGTATCGTGCAATTGACGGGCGTGGATTATCTCGTTGCGACTTTTTTGTAACGGCCAATAACGATATTTATATCAATGAAATTAATACCATGCCAGGTTTTACGCCATATAGTATGTATCCAGTGCTATGGCAAGGAACAGGCTTAGGTACTCGGGACCTAGTTGAAGAGTTGATTCAGTTAGGGTTACGTCATTTTGAAGCAAAAAAAGCGTTGACTGCTGACAGATTTTAGTGGAGGTACAAGATGAAACCGATAAAATTAATGGACGTTGTAAAACACGTTCATGCGATTGATTACACAGCAAAAGATCGCACAATTTCGATTTCTAATGTCGAATTTGATTCTAGAAAAATTACCCCGGGATCATTATTTGTGCCATTGCAAGGAGCAACCGATGGTCATGATTATGTAGAAAAAGCGATTGAAATGGGTGCTGTAGCAACATTTTGGTCTAAAGAGGAATCGGCTGCGCCAAGTGATCGGATTGCGATTATTTTAGTAGATGACACATTAAAAGCATTACAGGATTTAGCTCATTATTATCGTCAGGTCATCAATCCAATCGTGATTGGTATTACTGGTAGTAACGGGAAGACTACCACTAAAGATATGACCGCTTCAACATTATCAGCTAAATATCGTGTCCACAAAACGCAAGGGAATTACAATAATGAAATTGGTGTTCCGTATACTTTGCTAAAAATGCCAGAGGATACGCAAGTCTGTGTAACTGAAATGGGAATGAGTGGCTTTGGCGAGATTGAAGTGTTGAGCAAAATAGCAGAACCGAATATTGCGGCCATTACTTTAATTGGCGAAAGTCACTTAGAATTTTTAGGATCACGCAAAGGGATTGCCCAAGCTAAGATGGAAATTTTAAAGGGGTTAAAACCGGATGGATTATTCGTTTATCCAGGTAATGAGCCCTTAATAAGTGAATTATTAGATGAAAAAGCGCCAGCCATCCAAATCAATAGCTTTGGTTTCGATAGTTCTTATGATGTTTATGCTTATGATTTAGTTGAGGAACAAAATAAAACGTTCTTTAAAACAAATGTCGATTCTAATATTGTGAGTACGATACCTGTTATTGGCGCTTATAATGTATCGAATGCGTTGATTGCTTTAACCATTGCCAAGCATTTAGAAATCCCAATGGAACAAGCCATTTTTCAATTGGCTCAATTTGAATTAACGGCCCATCGTTTAGAATGGATTAAGACTTTAAATGGAGCAGATTTATTAAATGACGCCTATAATGCAAGTCCAACTTCAATGAAAGCCATTTTGAAAACTTTATCAACGGTTCCTGTGGAACATACTGGCCGTAAAATAGCGGTTTTAGGGGATGTTAGAGAGTTAGGTTCTGAAAGTGCTAATTTGCATCGAAGTATTAAAGAGGCGATTGATCCAGATAAGATTGCCCGTGTCTACTTATTTGGAACGGAAATGAAAGCTTTATATAATGAGTTAGTAACGGAGTATAGTCAAGAGGCATTATATTATGTTGAATCGGATCACGATGAGTTAATTGCATTATTACAACGTGATATTCAACCGGAAGATGTCGTGTTAGTTAAATCGAGTTTAGGGGTGGATTTATTAAAAGTCGTTACCGCTTTAACTGGCCACGAAACACATAATATGTTAAGAAAATAAAGAATTACATGGGAGAGGGCTAGAAGTTGACAATCAGATGATTTTCTATATGTCTAATCCCCCCCGTCGCGCAGTGGAGTAACTATCACATGAGTCTTTAAGACACCGCTTGATGCTACTTAACCACTGCGCTTATTATTACCGAGCAATAGTTTGACTGAATGAATCAACGATTGACTTACCTTCGCATGAAAATTCCAATTTTTTACTCTGTTAAAAGCTAATTTTCTAAAAAAGAAGAAGACATTACGAGTTTCTAAATAATGAAGCATTACTCAATTGAATCATATTGTTTTCAAATTTTCACTAGCTAAATTATAAATAACTTGTTTATCAAACTTATTTGTGTTAATCTAAGCAATGGAAAGTTAACGATGTATCATTAAGTCAACCGTTCTTTGGAAGTTTGACCCGCATGGCACCTAGCGCATTTTGCTATTTCTACGCCAAGCGGTTTTTTTATTTGTAACTTACCCACCATAACATCTCTTGCTCGATACAATAAATGATAGGTATCACGGGTAAGCTATGTTAAATAAGAAGTCTTAAAGACAAGAAAAGGAAGAAGATATTGAAATTTTCAGAATTAAATTTATCACCATTATTAGTAACATCACTTAAAGAGTTAGGGTTTGAAGAACCGACTCCGATTCAACAACAAGCTGTGCCTGTGGCATTAGAAGGAAAAGACTTAATTGGTCAAGCTCAAACCGGAACCGGTAAAACAGCGGCCTTTGGTTTACCAATGTTAAATAAATTAAATAGTCAAACCCAATCGGTTCAAGGCTTAGTTATTGCACCGACGCGTGAATTAGCGATTCAAGTACAAGAAGAATTATTCCGTTTAGGGAAAGAGCAAAGAGCACGTGTCTATGTTGTTTATGGCGGAGCCCCAATTGGGAATCAGATTAATCGTTTAAAACGAAATGCCCCTCAAATTGTAGTGGGGACACCAGGACGTATTTTAGACTTGATGCGTCGTAAAGCTTTAAAATTAGATGAGTTACAAACATTAGTATTGGATGAAGCTGATGAAATGTTGAATATGGGGTTTATTGACGACATTCGTGCCATTATTGAGACGACCCCTGAAACACGCCAAACATTACTATTTTCAGCTACTATGCCAAAAGAAATTCGTAATTTAGCCGATCAATTTTTAAAAGAACCAGCACATATTAAAATTGAAACTAAACAAATTACTGCTGACTTAATTGAACAGTTTTTTATTAAATGTCGTGACGATGAAAAGTTTGATGTGCTAACGCGTTTATTAGATGTACAGTCACCCAAACAAGCAATTGTCTTCTGTCGTACTAAAAAGCGTGTGGATGAAGTAGGACGAGGATTATCCTTAAGAGGATTTAATGCGGAATTAATTCATGGTGATATTACGCAACAAAAACGTACCACTGTTATAAATCAGTTCCGTAACGGAGAAATTGAACTATTAGTAGCCACGGATGTAGCGGCACGTGGTTTAGATATTTCTGGAGTAACGCATGTCTATAACTATGATATCACCCAAGATCCTGAAAGTTATGTTCATCGTATCGGACGTACCGGTCGTGCAGGGAATGAAGGTGCTTCAATTACCTTTGTCACGCAAAATGAGATGCCATATTTAAGAACGATTGAAACATTAACTCGAAAAGCAATGACACCAATGAAACCACCGACCGTCCAAGAGGCACAATGGGGACAAGTTCAACAGTTAATTGATCAAGTCAATGAAATTTTAGAAGAAGGTAATGCACAACAACATCGTAATACCGCAAAATTATTATTAGAACATTACCAAGCGAATGACTTAGTCACTGCTTTATTAGGAACGATTATTAACGATAATAGTAATATTGAAGTACAAATCTCACCACAAAGACCATTACCAAATGCTCAGCATAAAAAAGGTTATAAATCGGGTAATAAAGGTCGTGGTGGCAGAAGAGATAATCGTCGTCGTGACGGTGGTAGTCGTCGCGATGGAGGTAAATATGGTGGAGAACGCCGTGAGGGTGGACGCAATCGTGACCGTCGTCAAGACCGTGACCAAGATTTTAAACGTAAGGATAAAAAGAAAAATCCAAAATTTGATAAAAACACGCGTGGTAAAGACCAAGGAAAAAGCAACAAGTCTTCTAAAAAAGTGAATATCAATAAAAATTTTAAAATGATGAAAAAAGATTAAAATGGAGTTATTTTAAATGCGCCTAGGAACGGATATTGTGGAAATTGAACGAATAGCAGCAGCGGTTGAACGTAATGCGCAATTTCCAACTAAAATATTATCAGAAAAAGAATTAGTTTTATTTCGGGATATGAAAGAGCAACGTCAATATGAATTTTTGGCCGGTCGTTTTAGTGTGAAAGAGGCTTATGCAAAAGCATTAGGTACTGGCATCGGTAAAATAAAATTTACCGACATTGTGGTACTCCCCAATGAAATGGGTGCGCCTAAAGTGGTAGAAGGGCCGATAGTAGAAAGTGTGATCGTGTCGATTAGCCATTCAAAAGCTTATGCAACAGCGACGGTTATCATTGATTTACCAGATTTTGTTATTAATTCACAAATAACCTCCTTCCTCAATTAATTTTATTTAATGTCGGCCAAGAAAAGGTGATTAAACCGTACTTACTCAATATTTAGAGTAACGTACGGTTTTTCTAGTAGCTAACATTTTCTAGTAGCTAACTTTTTTTCTTGGATCAATTGTTGCTTGGCGTACAAAGCGATAGGGATGAAGAGTCAATCCTAATCCAAGACAAGTTATCAATGAACAAAGTTAAAAGCTGAACTTTAAATGATGATTGAAAGCGTCCACTTTAAACTTTTTAATAAAATTTTCGTGGTAAGTGTTGAGCAAACCTTCTTTTTTAAGGGGAAGCACTATCATACTGAAGCTACTTTTTAAGACGAGCTGAATATGTTACAATTATAACCATACTACGAAGAGGTGAAATCTATGTTTGAACCAAGTGAACATCGACCAACGGAAGCGATTGTCGATTTAAATGCAATCCAACATAATGTTCGATTAATGTTAGACCAATTAACACCAGAACAAAAACTATATGCTACAGTAAAAGCCAATGCCTATGGGCATGGTGCCGTCCCAGTGGCAAAAGCGGCCCTAGAAGCTGGAGCTAAAGGATTATTAGTGGCAACGGTGGATGAAGCAATTGAATTAAGAACGAATGGACTGAGTCAAGTACCGATTTTAGTGCTAGGCTTAACAGACCCACGTGGAATTGCTGAATTACTGCATTATAATATTACGATTACCGTGAGCGATAGTGAATTCTTTAGACTTGCTTATCAGCAGTTAGAAGCAACCAATCAATTATCGCTATTGGATTTATATCATTTGAAATTCCATTTAGCTTTAGATACGGGCATGGGACGAATTGGGTTAAGAAGCGTCGTTGAGGTTGAACAATTTATCGAGGATATATCAGCATTCAATTGGGTTGAATGGGAAGGGGCATTTACTCATTTTTCTACTGCAGGAGGTGGACCGCAAGACTATATTGAGTATCAGTTTGAACAATGGCAACAATTGATTGCGGTAGTACCAGACACTGTGCCGCTTAAGCATTTCGCTAACACAGCGATGGGGATGTGGCATCCTTATGAACCTAAATCGGATATTATTCGTTTTGGGATTGGAATGTATGGCATTGATCCATTAGACCGACCATTAGCGGAATTACCAGAATTTGAACGTCAGTTACAACCGGCTTTACAATTAATTTCAGAAATTATTTATACTAAAAAAGTTCCGAAAGGACATTCTATTAGTTATGGCGCAACCTATACAACAACTACCGATGAATGGATTGCAACGATTCCGATAGGTTATGCTGATGGATGGCTAAGACGCTATTCAGTGATTGAGGTGCTCGTTGGAGGGGTTGCATGTCCGATTGTGGGGACGATTAATATGGATCAGATGATGATTCGCCTGCCAGAAGCATTACCGATTGGTACACCTGTGACCTTAATTGGTAAAGATGGACATTTAGAAAATCATGCAAGTGAATTAGCGCGAAAAGTTGACACCATTAGTTATGAAATATTTTGTGGTATTAGTAATCGAGTTCCAAGAATTTATTTAAAAGACTAGGAGGACGAGATGTTAGAAGTATTTTATCAAACAGTTGGTATAGCAAGTGAGAATACTTATGTCGTTGTTAATGAAAAGAAAGAAGCGCTGATTATTGATCCTGGTGCGGGTGCTCCAATGTTGATTCATTGGATAAAAAGTCATCATTGGCAACCGCAAGCCATCTTATTGACACATTGTCATTTTGACCATATTGAATCAGTCGATGAATTGCGCGATGAATTTGGTATCGAAGCTTATGTTCATCAGATCGAGGCAGATTACTTGTCAAATCCGAATTTAAATTTATCAGCTAATATGCCGGTGCCAACCGTAGTAGCACGTCCAGCTGAACATGTGTGGCAAGCGGATGATATGAAGAAGCAGCAAGTAGGTAGCTTTCATTTTAGAGTGGCTCATATTCCAGGCCATAGTCCAGGTCACGTTGTCTATATTTTTGAAGATCAAAAATTTGTGATTGCTGGCGATACTCTATTTCAAGGTAGTATCGGCCGTACCGATTTATATTTAGGAGACTATCATCAATTGATTAATGGAATTAAGACCCACTTATATTCATTACCAGATGATACGACGATTTATCCAGGCCATGGTCAAAGTACGACGATAAAATTTGAGAAAAGATTTAATCCTTTTACCAATTAAAAAGATAAGCAGTCTGAGTTTTCATGATGAAACTTAGACTGCTTATTTATTATTTCTGAAAGTTCTAAAATT
>NZ_BCQX01000105.1 GCF_001552295.1 Globicatella sanguinis NBRC 15551
ATAGTTAAAAATATTAGTTAATACCTTGATGCTACTGAATCCATCCTATTAACTCTCCCTATCAAGATGTTAACGCATCGTCACAAATTCTTCACTACCCGTAGGGTGAATCGCAACGACTGCATCAAATTGTGCTTTAGTAGCCCCCATCTTCATAGCGACACCGAAACCTTGAATCATTTCATCAACGCCTTCACCAATACCATGTAAGCCAATCACTCTTTCTTCTTCACCTACACAAACTAATTTAAAATAACAGGGTTCACGATGCCAAGCAGCACTAGCGTACATTGAGAAGAATTTAGTACGGTAGACTTTAACGGCATCTTTTCCATATTGATCAACTGCTTCCTGTTCAGTTAAACCAATCGTTCCAATAGCTGGATGACTAAAAATAACCGTTGGAATCATGTCATATGAGATGGCAGAAGTTGTCGCATCATTAAATAAATACTCTGATAATTGACGTCCAGCTTTAATAGCTACCGGCGTTAAATCAGCCTTACCGATTACATCACCTATCGCATAAATATTTGGCACGGTTGTTTGATGTCCTTCATCGACTTTAATATGACCCGATGGCAATAATTCAACATCCGTGTTTTCTAAACCTAATTGGTCGGTATTAGGTTGACGACCAATCGCCATAATCACTTTATCAACGGTTAAGATGACTTTATCCCCAACTAAACAATCAATTTTATCCCCATTTTGGCGATATTCCGTTATCGTGGTATTAGGAACTAAAGTAGGACCATTTTGAGCCATCGCTTCTACTAAACTTTCACCAAACATTTGATCAAATTGTCGTAATGGACGGTCATATCTGACTACTAAATGGGATTTGACACCAAGTGAATGTAACGCACCCGCTAATTCAACGGCAATATAGCCGGCACCGATAATTGCCACGGTCTCTGGTAAACTATCCCAATTGAAAAAGTCATCAGAAGTATCTACTAATTCAATCCCTTTGACCTTAGGTAAACTTGGACGACCACCGGTCGCAATCACAATATGTTTCGCTTCAAGTACTTCGCCATTAACTTCCACTTGATTATTATTAAGAAATTTAGCAAACCCTCGGTAAACATCAATGCCATTTTTTTCAAATCGATTGCCATAACCATTACGTGAACGGCTAACATAACCATCACGCGCTTCTAAAAATTTTTGATAATCAAATTGTACATTGTCAGCAGTAAAGCCATATCCTGGTCCATAATGGCGAATGGCCTCATTTACTCTGGCAGCATACCACGTTACCTTTTTGGGCACACATCCCAGATTAACACAAGTCCCACCAACTAAACCACCTTCAATGACTGCAACTTTAGCACCATATTCAGCTGCTCGATTGGCTGCTCCACTGCCGCCACTACCGCCACCGATGGTAATTAAATCATATTGTTTCATATTCATCCCTCTTTCATTCACTATCAAAATAACGATAGCATATTTTAACGATAACTGAAATATTTTTGCCTAAATAAAATTACTTAACAGGTGCAAATAATTCATGAAACTGCTATAATACCGTTTGGTGATAAAAATATGAATAAAACAAAACAAAATATTATGTTGGAAGGCGACATTACCAAAACAATTATTGCCCTTTCAGCCCCTCTGATGTTTAACAATTTAATTCGAACTCTTTATAATTTAACCGATGGTCTCTATGTGGCTCAGCTCTCTTCAGATGACTTTGCTGCTACCGCTTTTGTTTGGCCACTAAATTTCCTATTTATTTCTTTAGGTATGGGAATTGGCGTCGGTGCCACTACTTTAATCGCACAGCGCTTAGGCGCTCGACAATATGAAAAAGCCAATCAATTTGCCCAAAATGCGCTCAACCTCTCTCTAATTATTGGCTTACTCGTTTCGATTATCGGTTATATTTATTCAGCAGACTTTGTTAGCTGGATGGGTGGCACGGGAGAATTCGCGCTTAAAAGTACGACATATTTAAAAATTAATTTCATCGGTCTCTTTTTCGACTTTGGTTATTTTGCCCACCAAGCGATTCTCAACTCTGAGGGAAACAATAAGACTATCACGATTATTAGTACCATCTCCTCCTTGATTAATGTAATTTTAGATCCTATCTTTATTTTTAAAACCATTCCCTTAATTAATTTACCTGGTTTGGATATGGGGATTGCAGGTGCCGCTTGGGCGACAGTCATTTCTAAAATGATTCTTTTAATACTAGCCGCTTATGTGGTTAAACGTCAGTCACAAGTTAAAGTAGGTCTACTAAATCGTGAATACCATTTTCCAATTATTCAAGAATTAACTAAAATTGCGCTCCCTTCAGCCTTAGGTTATAGTGGTGCTGCCATGGGATTTACTGTTTTAAATGGCTTAATCCAATCATATGGGACGGATACTTTAGCAGCTTTCTCGATGGGCAATCGCTTATCTGATTTATTAACACAACCACAAATGGGGATTGGGATGGCTTTAACTTCTTTAATTGGCCAAAATATCGGAGCACAACAATTTGATCGTGCCAAAGCAATCTTTAGACGCACTAATTTTATTATTGGATTCATTTCAATTATTTCTTCATTTGTTATTTATTTCTTTAAACAAGATTTACTATCACTGTTTATTACCGATATGAGTAATCAAAATCTTTGGAATCAAGCCATTGAATATTTGATGTATAGTACGTTCATTATCTTTTTTATGGGATTCTTCTCTTCTTATAATGGGGTCTTCCAAGGGATGGGTAAAACCAATTATTCGATGTTCATGTCAATCGGTCGTCTATGGTTATTTCGCTTACCACTCATCTGGTTATTCAGTAACTTTAGTAATCTTGGTTCAACCGGGATTTGGATTTCAATGCTGTTATCAAATGGTTTAACCGTCTTAATCGCGGCTTTTGTCTACCATAAAATCGATTGGAAACAAATGCAAAAAAATTAATTCAAAAAAACTTGAAGGTGTAAAGGAAAAATACTTTACAGGGTGATAATAATCTGATACAATACATACTTGTGAATGATATTTATGGAGGTGAAATGAACATGGCAGTTAAAATCCGTTTAAAACGTATGGGTGCTAAAAAACAACCATTCTACAGAATCGTTGTTGCAGACTCTCGTTCTCCACGTGATGGTCGTATTATCGAACAAATCGGTACTTACAACCCACTTACAGAGCCAGCTACTTTAGACATTAAAGAAGAATTAGCTTTACAATGGTTAGCTAATGGTGCACAACCATCTGATACCGTTCGTAACTTATTCTCTACAAAAGGTATTATGACAAAATACCACGAATCAAAAAAATAATTGATTAAAAATGGAAGTCTTTTGACTTCTTTTTTTTTTACAAAAAATTCGAAAACGGTTCATATTTTCAAATTTTATTCAAGCCTTTTTCACCCACTCCAAAAAAATTAATGATATAATTAAATCATAAAGAGGAGGAGTTTATTATGAAACTTATGAAAAAAATGACCGTGGTCTTAGCGTTAAGTTCCTTAGCAATTGTCCCAATTAGCTCTAGTGTCATCTCATTAACAGAAGTTCAAGCAACAACCCCAGCCACTGCACCACAACGTGAATTATCATTAGGTGCATCTTTAACCGCACAAGAAGCTGAGCAAACCAAACAACTATTAGGTGCTAATAATTTGCCTATCGATAATACTATTTATGTTGACGGTACTGTCGTTAACCAATATTTACAAGATGGGTCAAATCAAAATACCGGTGTTTTCTCAAGTGCCTTAATTGAAAAATTACCAGAAGGTTCTGGTGTGCAAGTACAAGTCATTACCCCACAAAACATTTTAGTGGTCAAACCAACGACTTATCAGAATGCAGCCATTACTTCAGGTGCCAAAGACGTACTCATTAAAATCGCAACTGTTAAACCGGTAACCGGTGAAGGTGCGTTAGCAGGTGTTTATGCTCTCTTTGAAAAAGCCGGCTTAAAAGTTGATCAAAAATCAATCGTCGTCGCTGAAAAAGAGATTCAATTAGTAGAACAAGCGAAAAAAGAAAATCAAGTAACGGATGTTCAAATCAATAAAATTATTGTTGAAATGAAAACCCAAATTACCAATACAGTGGTAAATAATCAAGAAGTTAACATCGATACTATTGTTCAAACTATTATCAATAACAATCCTGATATTAAGTTATCAAATGAAACCATTGAGTTCTTAAAACAAGTCGCAAAAGATTACTCAGAAACTGAAGCGGCTAAAAATAAAGACACCGTTGATCAATTAGATAAAAGTATTACCGAAGATGCTAATAAGCCATATGCCGTAGACCTAAATCAATTCGGTGGTCATGCAACATTTAAACGTGATGGCGAAGGCATTCCACAAAATATTCAAGTCTCATTATTAGATAAGCGTGTTTATTTCATGGACAGCAAAGCTACTTATGAATTAACAACCGAGAATATTGACACCAAAGAATTGACAGCTATTGCTCAAGATGGCTCAACTCGCCAAGTAAAAGTCAACACCGTTTTAAATTTAAAACCTGTTGCTGATACTGGCGCTAAGGAATCCGAAGATTTATACTTATTCTTCAACAATTCTGGTACGATTTCATTATTAACACCAGATTACAGCGGACAAGCTGGTCAAGAAGGCATGTTAGAATATGTTCTAACTGAAACACCTACTCAAACTGATGTTGAAGAACCTAGTTTAGAAGACTTCCCATATATGGTTGATTTAAATATTTTACAAGATAAAACTTACTTCGTACGTGAAGGTATGAATATTCCTAACGGATTAAACTTAGCTAAAAATGATTTAACCTTAGCTTACGATTATCCGGAACAAGAATCACAAGTATCAAATATTGAAATTACCAATATTCCAACTCAAGACATTCGTGTCTTCTCTGCCGATGGTTCTGGTATTCGCGATATTAAAGTAAATACCGTAATTCGTTCAAAACAAGGTAGCGAAAATCTCTTCCTATTTATTAATAAAGATGGTGGTATCTCATTAGCGACACCAAACTATGCTGGTAATGTTGACGAATCTGAAAAAGACGTTATGTTAGAATACTTAGTGGGTACTCAACCTGAAGCACCTGCTGAAGAATCAACTGAAGCACCTGCTGAAGAATCAACTGAAGCGCCTGCTGAAGAAACAACTGAAGCGCCTGCCGAAGAATCAACTGAAGCACCTGCTGAGGAATCAACTGAGGCGCCTGCTGAAGAAACAACTGAGGCACCTGCTGAAGAAAATACAGATGATTTCCCTTATATGGTTGATTTATCACATATAGCTGGTGAAACACCATTCTTTAATCCAGGAATGAATATTCCAAATAATATTATTATCAATACTGACGCTAACTCTGTAACATTTAAAGCTGCTGATGGTAGCGAACCAGTTGGAACAGCAACCTTTACTAATATTCCAACCAAAGAAATTCGTATTTTTTCACATGATGGATCAGGCATTCGTAATGTCAAAGTCAATACCGTCATTCAAATTGAAGGTATTGAAGGAGATTTCGCAAATGAAATGTACCTATTCCAAAATGCGAACGGTGGTGTCTCACTTGCAACGCCAAATTACGCTGGTAATGTAGAAGAAGCAGATAGAGATGTCATGATTGAATACTTAGTTGGTGAATATGTCCCTGAAAATAATTCTGATAATTCAGGAAATGAGGAAGCTGTTGACCCAAGTCAATATCCATTTATGGTTGATAAGAGTGAAGTATCAAGTGACACTCTCTTTGGAAATGACGGCATGAATATTCCAAACGAAATCACGTTAAATTCATCAGAGGGAACCGTGAGCTTTGTCTACCCTGGTACAGAACCACAAAATGGCGAAATAAAATTTGAGGTTGTCCCAGAAAAAGAAATTCGTGTCAATTCACATGATGGCTCTGGTGTCCGTAATGTTAAAGTCAATACCGTTATCAAAGTATCGGGGCTTGAGGGAGATTTAGCTAAAGACATGTATCTCTTCCATAATGCTCAAGGTGGAATTTCTTTAGCAACACCAAATTATGCTGGTAATACCGATGAAGCAAATCAAGATGTGATGATTGAATACCTCGTTAAATAACCATTTTAATCAATTGCTACCACCTATACAATAATAGTATAACTTAATTTTTAATTAAGAAACTTAAATCAAAAACGACTGGAATTTTCCCATTTCCGGTCGTTTTTATTTTTCTTTTCACAAACGAAAATTGCTTATACAGTATTTAAGTGTTCTATCATCATTGATTCATCATTGATTCTACCACTCTTTTAAAACTATTTTTTATCTAACTTTGTGAAAAATATATAATACTAACAAACTCATTCAATTAAAATTCTTATTATTTTTTTAAACATTTTGAAAGGCTTATCATTTTACTTTGAATTTAAATTTAGCTATGCTTTAAGTAGTTAATATGAGAGGAGAGAATTAGAATGAAAAAATCATTATTAGCTAGTACATTGATATTGTCATTGTTAGCCGGTACTTTTGTACCAACACTTGCCCCTGCTTATGCAGAGGAAACAACAACAGTTTCTGAAGATGAAGCAGAACCTACAGCAGCAGAAACCACAGCAGAAGAAACTACCGTAGCAGAAGAAACAAGTAGCGCAGAAGAATCTTCCGAAAATAATGAAAGTTCTGACGGAGACTCCGATGATACTGATGACAATGAAACAAATAATGAAGAAACACCTGGAAACAATGAAGAACCACCTGCCAATGATGATGAGGCCGAGGATGAAGCTGATGCAGCCGATTGGGAAGCTTTTCAAGCTAAATTACAAGAAATATTAGAAGCTGAAAAAGTAGATGTTTTATATAAAAACTTAAAACCAATCAATTTAACTGAAAATGTTGACGGCATTGATATTATCATCAATGGTTATTACTACTATGAAATAAGTAATTTCGATGTTGACTGGGAATATGTTTTCGGTGATCAAACAGAAAAAGGTGGTGTAATTGTCTATGATATCACCTTAAAAAACACAGGTGATCAAGACCTTTACCCTGTTCCTACCTTCGATACGACGGTGACAGGTAATGAAGATTATATTTCGCATAATAATTCTTTAGTGAAAGAATCTCAATCAATCACTTGGTTATTCCATACCGATAATGAAGGTGTCTTAGAAGCGGGCAAAGAAATTCGTGGTTTCTATCCATTAGCGATTACACCAAATACAATGGAAAAAATTGAAGCCGAAGGTATTGGTCTAATGGAAACACCAACTGTTTATACCTCTGAAGATTTTGAAACTGAGACTTTATTAGCTCGTGGAACTAACATTCGTATTCCATTTACTACTAAAGGTGAAGAAATTGCAGCTGCAGCCGCTGATTTCTATCCTGATGTCTTCACATTAGAAAATTGGGGTAATAAAACGCTCGTTGATGAAGTTGAATTAGGTGAAACCATTGAATCCCAAGGTTTAACTATTACGGTTGATAGTTACCAATTAACAGAATTAGAACCAAATGAAGATTATAAAGATCGCTTTGCTGACTTTGAAGATGGTGCTTATTTATTAACGCTAGCTGTCACCTATGACAACCAAACTAAAAAAGATTTACAGTTAGATTCGGTTTCAGGTACCTTAGTATTAGCTGATATGATTAAATACTATAGCGAAGGCTTATTAGAGCCACGTTTAGAAAATCGTGAATTACCTGCTGGTGAAACAGCCTCACGTTACCACACATTCTTAATGGATGGCAAAACTTATGAGAAATTCGCAGAAGATGATTGGGTATTAGAATTAAAACCTCAAGATACAGATTTTGACCGTTTAGGTGAAAAGGATATTTTCTTCTTTAATCTTAAATAATAGGGTTAAAATAATTTCGGCTTTGGACACGAAATACATTATTTCTTGCCAACACTAGTCAATTAAATACTGAGTAGTTATCAAATGACTTAATAACTACTCAACTCGGGAGTGAGCAAACGTAGGGAAATTCAGATGATTTTCTACTTCTAGCTCACTCTCTTTTTCTGTACCAGTTCGGTACATTCTTCCACTCGCTAAGAAGCGATGGCTATTGTCTATATTTTTTGTAATAATATTAAGTATCATCAAGCACTTTGACTCATTTG
>NZ_BCQX01000106.1 GCF_001552295.1 Globicatella sanguinis NBRC 15551
ACTGCGCTTTGAATTAAATAGACATGCCTGAAAAGAATTTAAAAAGTTTTTGCCCACTCCCTAAAAAACGTCGCATCATCAATTCTCATGAAGCAGTACACAACTGAAGTAATTTTCCTAGACTCTTCCATTTATTGAATTTTCGATAAAACCATCCATTTTTCTAAAATACAAAACTTTACTAATCGGATATAAAAAATACTCATCAACCATTACGATAAAATACTCAAGTTGTAAACGAAAACAATAATCAAGAGAATAAAAAAACAAGCAATTGTAATATCACAAGGCCCTGTCAGCCTTTATGAAAAGCTCCCATCAAATATTGGCTCTATACTTTTTGGTGTGAGTAAACAGAGTCATTTCTGTTCACCCACACCATTTGACAAAGAGCCCAAATGTTAACCATTTGCTGGAATCCATTACAATTACTTGTTTTTGTCTATTATTTAACCGTTATCCAATGCTGAATTATAATAATTCTAAGTTATTGTCTTGAGCAAATGGATTTTCTTCATTGATATGATCGTAAAAGAAGATGCCTTTTAAATGATCTAATTCATGTTGCGTTACAATTGCTTCGTAATCACGCAATTTTAAGGTATGTTCATTGCCGTCAATGTCTTGGTAAGTAAATTTCACACGTTTAGGACGCGGTACATAACCTTTAACTTCACGATTAACCGATAAACAACCTTCCCCTTCTTTCAAGGCAACTTGTTGAACTGAATGACTAATCACTTTAGGATTAAAGATGATTTCGCTCAAAATGGGTCCTACTTCATTGCCCTCTTCATCATATTCCATAATATGAACAGCAAAAATTTGTTTATTTACATTAATTTGTGGAGCAGCTAAACCTACTCCAGGTCTAAGATCATATTTTTCAGCAATCTCTTCATCTTGGCTATTGACCAAAAATTCATGCATTTCTAAAGCTGTCTTTCTTAGTTCATCTGATAATGGAAATTCCACTGGTTCGGCTACCGATCTTAATGTGGGATGTCCTTCTTCAATAATATCTTTCATGGTTATCATATTTTTTTAGCGCTCCTTATCTAATTCTTTATCACTACGTCTAAAACCTTTTAAAATATATACTTGATTTTCTTCATCAAATTCCAAGGATTCAATTAAGGTTTTCTGACGATATAATGCTAATAAATCCGCTTCTTGAGGATCCACTTCTACTTCAAATTTTTCACTCGTTCGCACAATTTCTTCCCATATTTTTTGTTTTAGAGCTTCTACTCCATCCTTTTCTAAAGCTGAAATTGTGACATAGGGGAATAAAGTAGGTTCAAAATTGCCTTCAATTTTATCTTTTTTATTATAAACGGTCAAAATTGGTAAATGATCCATCTCTAATTCTTTGATTAAGTTATAAACAGTTTGTTCATGCATCATACGATCAGCACTGGATGCATCGACGACATGTAAGAGTAAATCAACATAACGCATTTCTTCTAAAGTTGATTTAAAAGCTTGAATCAAAGTAGTTGGTAATTCTTCAATAAAGCCAACGGTATCAGTCAAAGTAAAGCCATCATGACCATTGATCGTTAATTTACGAGTTAAAGGGTCTAAAGTAGCAAATAATTGATCTTCAACATAAGTATCACTGTCAGTCAATTCTCTTAAAATCGTTGATTTACCAGCATTCGTATAGCCAACTAGACCAATATTAAACTCAGAACCACTACGTCTTCTTGAACGTGTTAATTCACGGTGATCTGATAATTTAGCTAGTTCTTTTTTTATTTGCGACATCATGGTACGAATATGGCGACGGTCTGTTTCAAGTTTGGTTTCCCCAGGACCACGCGTTCCGATTCCCCCACCTAAACGTGATAGATAATCTCGACGACCTTGAAGTCGTGGTAATAAATAATCGTATTGGGCTAATTCAACTTGTAATTTACCTTCGCGGCTTTTAGCTCGCATCGCAAAGATATCTAAAATTAATTGAATTCGATCGATAACTCTGACACCTAATTGATCTTCGATATAACGATTGGTGCTGGGTGTTAAAGCATTCATCGAAATAACCAAATCAATATCCTCTTTATTAACGGCATCTTTAATTTCACTTAATTTACCACTGCCAACGGCTGAACGAGAATTCAGTCTCGGGAGTTTTTGCGTCATTTCAACAGTCGGAATACCTCCGGCAGTTTCCGTTAATGACTTCATTTCTTTCATCAACACCTGAAATTTTTCATCACTATAATTTTCAGTTTGCACCCCGAAAATTAAGACCTTCTCAGGTCGTTGTTCTATCTCAATCATTGAGTATCCCTTTCCTTTTTTAAATGCGCTGCGATAAGCGGTTGTGCTGCTGGCCAACCTTGCCTTGCATCAATCCAATGAGCGTCTTTTAGTCGATTTCTAAACCATGTCAACTGACGCTTTGCATAACGTCTTGAATTTTGCTTGATTTGATTGATGACCGTCTCTTGGGATAGATGGCCTTCGAAATACGGCCACCACTCTTTATAGCCAATACCCTTCATACCATTGACTAATTCTCCATCAAATTGTTGGCACATTTGTTTAACTTCTGTTTCTAAACCTTGTTCAATCATTAAATCAACGCGGTGGTTAATACGCTCATATAACTGCTCACGAGGCATATCCAGTACTAATAAACAAGAATCAAATACTTTCGCTTGTACTTGATGCTCCTCTTGCTCAGAAAATAATTTACCCGTCGTCGCAATCACTTCGAGTGCACGGATGATCCGTCGTGTGTTTTGCGATGGAATCTTTTGAGCAGCCGCAGGATCTTTTTGGTTTAATAATTCCCAAAAGTCGTTTGCTGACATGGTGGCTGCTTGATTTTCTAAAGCTTTGCGAATTTGATCATCTTCACTTTTATTGCCACCAAAACCAAGTCCGTATAATAAACCTTCTAAATATAATCCGGTACCCCCTACTATGATAGGTAACTTGCCCCGTTGATGAATATCCAAGATAGCTTTCGTCGCAAGTTCTTTAAATTTGGACGCATCAAATGATTCGTCTGGGTTTAAAATATCAAGTAAATGATGAGGTATGCCCTCCATTTCATCGCGAGTTACTTTACCCGTCCCAATATTTAACTTACGGTAAACTTGTAAACTATCTCCATTAATAATTTCCCCATTAAAAGCCTTCGCCATTTCGATGCTTAGGGCTGTTTTACCAACTGCTGTTGGCCCGCCAATGACGACAATGGGAATTTTATTTAATTCACTGGACATTTTACCCCTCCTATCATCAAAGTATAACATTATTATAGCTCATTGAAACATTGAGTCAAACCTTTAATTTCATCAGAAAAAGGCTAAGTAAAGGTTGTTAACCACTTGTATGACCTTACTTAACCTAAATTATTTGTTTTTGATAAATGTTAGTGCTGATTTCATATCAAACTAACGATTACTATCCCAGTCGTTCCATTTAGTCATCACGACTCATCTTAGACTTACCGATAGGTCTCATCTCAAACCGAGTATCTGAGTACTCATCATCTGACGCTAAGCATTGGGATTACTTTAGTCTTTCAGCACTCAGAAACAATCTCACACTAATTGTTGGCGCCTTGACCCAATCAAGCACTTACTCATCATCTAATTCATCTTTAAAGACAACATCATTCGCTTTCAAAATCTCAATTGTTTTAGGACCCACACCTTTGATGGCTAAGACCTCTGCTTCCGTTACCGATAAGAAATCTTCAAATGTTACTAATCCAGCTTTTCTTAACAAGTCGCGTTCTCGAGTGCCAACTTCATTTAAAACAAACCGCCCCTCTTGACGATCTTTTTCAAGTGAACGGGTGGTAACACGATTGAACATTTCTTCGCTGCGTCCTTCAATGACTTGATCAATACGAGTTCGAATATAATCAATTAAAACCATCCCTTTCAAGCCAAATTGCATCAAAATAATGAGATGATTAACAAATTCTTCGTAAGCCGGTGTTGGAAATGGTGCTGGGCCATATTCTTCTATGTCTTCGTCATCATAAAATGAATCATCAAATGATGGGTAAATCGAAAAATCAATATCCATCTCACTTTCAACATGACTTTCAATTAAACCATTATATAAAACGGCATCAATATAATCAGGATTTAATTCGTCAAGCTGTTTAAGCTCCTCATCCATTTCAAGGTATTCTTCATTAATATAATGAGCATATAATTTCGCTAATCGGAAGATTAACAGCTGATCCACCATTGGATACACACTCGCAAAGCGGTCAAATTCTTCTACTAACCCTAGATGAGCTGCTGAGACTACATAAGGGGTTAATGTTTCTGGTAATTCAAAATCTAATTCAGCTTCTAAGTCATCAAAATTATACAGTAAAACATGAAAATAGCGTAAAGCCACTTCATAACGACCAATTGCAAAATTATCAAAAGCTGCAAAAAATACGAGTTGAATCACCGCTTGAAAGTCGCGTTTCTTTTTAACTAATTGAAGATTCTGACTACTTAAATCATCAAAGTAATGCGAAAAAGCTTGTTCTAAATAATTAATTTGTAATAATCTTCTAGGACTATTATGTTGATCTAAGTATGCGATATAACTATGGAGGGTTTTATAATTACTTGCCCTTGGAAATAACCATTCTTTTTTAAAAAATTGACTTTGAACGTTATGATTGTCATTTTTATTATTGACTACTAATTTTAAGTTTCTTTTCTTTTTACTCATAGCATAACTCCTATCCTGGTTATTGATTTTATTATATCAAAATTTAAGCTTCATTACATTATGAAATGCGCTATCTCATTTTAAAATATCCAAGATTCTATCATGAGTACCATCCCATGAGATGCGTTATCTCTCTTTAAAATATTTCCTATTTAATGAAGATGACGCGTGTAAAATTAAAATATCTCACATTTTACAATGAAATGTGTTAACATGAAACTGTACTTATTATTGTCACATTGGAGGTTCATGATGCAAACAAAATATAAAAAATATGCTGATGTGGCTGCCCTAGCTGGTCGAATCATGTTAGAAAGCCATGCCGAAAGTTATCGTGTCGAGGATACAGTGCGTCGCATTTTGCAGTTAAGTGGTGCCAATATTACAGAAGTAGTATCCACCACTACCGGTCTTTATATGACTTTAGATGATAGTGACCCTCATATTACACCTATTACCCAAGTTCGTCGTATTACTGAACGTGGCAATCATTTGAGAAAAATTTACCATGTTAACAATGTTTCTAGAGATCTTGCTAGCGGTGCAATCACCATTGAACAAGCCAAAGAACGTTTGGAATTTATTGATGACTCTGAGTACACTGCTTATAGTAAAGATTTGGCAATTATTTTAATGGTCATTGCTTTTGTTATTTTATTAGGTGGCAATTGGATGGAGGCCCTTATTTCCGTTATTGCCGGCTTAATTGTCGCTTTTTCACGGATCGGTCGCGATTGGTCAGGAATGAATCAATTTATGTATGGTATTTTTTCAACCTCCATAACTGCCTTTATTATTCCGATAGTGGTGTCATATAGTAAAATTCCGGTTTCCAGTGACATCATTATTATTTCGGCATTAATGCCATTATATCCTGGAACAGCTTTTATGAACGGTATTCGTGATGCCTTAAAAGGCGACTATAACTCTGGTTTAGCTCGGATTGCCGACGCGCTCGTCATTGCGGTTAGTTTAGCCATTGGCGTTGCGATTGGCTTATTCTTATCGAAAGGAGTGATGGGTTAAATGCAGTTTTTATTTCAAATTATAGCAGCTTATGTTATTACCATTACGGCATCAATTTTAGTTGAAGCACCAAAAGCTCTCTTATTTAAAACTGGATTTTGCGGTACCATCGGATATGCCGTTTATTTACTATTACTCGAATCTTTATCGGCACCGCTTGCTACTTTACTGGCTTGTATGACGATGTCGGCGATTGGACAAATCTTTGCGCGTTGGTTTAAAGCACCGGTGACAATTTTTTATATTCCTAGCTTTTTCACTTTAGTCCCAGGGGCTGCTATTTATCAAACAGCTTTCCACTTTATCCAAGGGGATAATGAAGTGATGGCGCATTATTTTATACAAGCCTTATTAATTGCCGGTGCGATCGCTTTAGGCGTTTATCTGGTCGATTCGCTATTGGAAATCTATTTTAATATAAAAAGAAAAGTAGGTCGAAATGCCCATGAATAATATCATTGATTTAGATCAAACCGTCAAGGATATTTGTACCACCTATCCTGAGGTAAAAGAGATTTTAATAGAAGTCGGTTTTAAACCATTAGCAAATCCACTCATGTTCAATGCATTAGCTAGTAAAACGACTTTAAGAAAGGGTGCTCGCATTGCCCGGATTCCGTTGCAATTAATCATCCAAACACTTCAATGGAATGGATATGAAATAAAAGGAGCTGATAACAATGACTGAACGTATTGAAATATTAAAAGACATCCTACTAAAACTACATCATGGTGCTTCTCCTGATTCAGTTCAAGATTTATTTAATGAGCACTTTACCGGTGTCAGTGCCATTGAAATTTCATTAATGGAACATGAACTCATGAATGGTGACCATGGCATTGGCTTTGAAGATGTGATGAAACTATGTAATGTTCATGCCAATCTTTTTAAAGGAGCGATTCATGAAGTAGCGATTAGCGATACTGAGCAACCCGGACACCCGGTGCATACCTTTAAATTAGAAAATGTTGCCTTACGTGCTGCCCTGATTCGTGTTAAGCGTTTATTATCGGCTATTAAAGAAAGTGATACGGCTGTTGAAGATGGCTTGATACAAGGGCTCAACCGTCAATTCCAATTATTAGGTCAATTTAAACGTCACTACGACCGCAAAGAAGCTGTTATCTTTCCAATTATGGAGCGATATGGTCATGAAGCACCTCCAAAAGTTATGTGGGGTGTGGACGATGAAATACGTGAATTATTTGATCGCGCTTATCAATCCTTTCAACACTATCCAACGGTTCCAATTGAGACAACTATCGAACAATTTGATATTTTTGAAACTGAATTTTTAGAAATGATTTTTAAAGAAGAGTCTATTTTATTGATGATTTTACTGGAAACGTTTAGTCAAGATGACTGGTTACAAGTTGAGGCTGAAAGTGATGCCTATGGTTATGCCATTATTAAGCCTGAAGCAAAATGGCAACCTGAACGAGTAGACTTTCAAAATCAAGACACAGCAAAGGATGAAAATACCACTGATAACGACATTCAAAATGCTGCGCCAACAGAAGCCGTTTATAACCAAGCTCATGATAATCAGAGTGAAGCTACTACCTCTGAACAAAGTGAAGCCGCTACGCATAAGCAAAATGAAGAAGGTCGCCACCAACAAAGTGCTGGAGTCACTCCGTCGCAAAATGAAGCAACGACACGCACGATCGAAACAGAAGACGGTACCTTTACCATAACCTTTGAACCTAACCAAAAATCAAAGGATACTATCTCTCGCGACCAATTGCTTCCATTTGGCAATGGCCATCTCAGTGTCGAACAAGCTAATTTAATTTTAAATCATTTACCGATCGAACTCACTTTTGTTAATAAAGAAGATATTTTTCAATATTACAATGACCATGTCCCATTTGAAGAGATGTTATTCAAACGTAATCCCGGACAAATCGGACGCAATGTTGAACTCTGCCATCCACCGAAATTAATTGAACGCGTAAAACAAGTCTTTGAAGTGTTACGCAGTGGCCAACAAGATGAGGTTAAAATGTGGTTTAAACGTGATGACCAATTTATCCACGTTACCTATATGGCTGTTCGCAATTCACAAGGCGCATTTGAAGGGGTCTTAGAATTAGTCCAAGATATCCAACCCTATTTTGATTTAGAAACGGACATGTGGCGTGGTATTGAACCACCCAAACCTAAAGCATAAATAACTAAATAATCGGCGTGTTCGCAATTATAGCTCTATGTCAAGTAATGTTGTAAATAGTAATAGTTGAGGCTGGGCAAAAAGTCTAGTCCATAAAAAGACAAGGCCATTATCGTAATCGTGATAATGACCTTTTTTATATTTTTTTGATT
>NZ_BCQX01000107.1 GCF_001552295.1 Globicatella sanguinis NBRC 15551
CCGAAAAATTATTCTTTGATGCTTTATTATTTAAAAAAAGATACTTATTTTTAATAATAAGGTTAAATAAACAAAACATACTAAAATCACTTCCTTTTGTAATAGCGCCTTTTTTTTAGAATTATTTGTGATTTTACGATAAAAGATGTATAATTTAAGATATAGCTAATTATAAGATTGACAAGAAATAATAGAATGAATAGGTGAGTTCATGGAGAAAAAGATAATTAAAATTGAAGAGGAATTTATAACTTTAGGTCAATTATTAAAGTTTGAATCCATTATTTCAAGTGGTGGTATGGCTAAATGGTATCTAAGTGAATTTCCGGTAACCTTAAATGGCGAACCTGAAAATCGAAGAGGTAAAAAATTATATACTGGAGATGTGATTTCATTTTTAAATGAAAATCTTGAAGTAACGATTTCATCTCCAATACAAAAAAATGAAAATTAAAGAAATTGAATTAATTAATTATCGTAACTATCGCCATACAAAGCTAGAATTTAATGATGGATTAATTATCTTAACAGGAGAGAATGCCCAAGGTAAAACCAACCTCCTTGAGGCAATTTTTTTATTGTCTTTAGCAAAAAGTCATCGTACTAATCGTGACCAAGAAATGGTTTTTTGGGATGAAGAACATGCCATTGTTAAAGCCATCGTAGAAAACAAATCTTATGAATTTCCATTAGAAATTATTTTAAATAAAAAAGGAAAAATTGCTAAAATTAACCACATTGAGCAAGCGAGATTAAGTCAATTTGTGGGTCAATTGAATGTAATTTTATTTGCTCCAGAAGATATGCAATTAATAAAAGGATCTCCTTCACTTCGTAGACGTTTCTTAGATGTCGAAATTGGACAATCACAACCAGTCTATTTAAATGAACTACAACAGTATAATCGAATTTTAAAACAACGTAATCAGTATTTAAAACAATTTGGTTATTCTAAACAATTCGATGAACTATTTTTTGATGTCCTCACAACGCAATTAATTGAAAAAGCAACAAAAGTTATTCAATATCGTGCGCAATTTATTCAACAATTAGAAAAATTAGCCTTTCCTATTCATTATCAATTATCAAATGAGCGTGATCAATTATCACTTAAATATCAGGCAAGTAGTTCAAAATTAGATTATGATTCCCTTTCAACTTTATCGCAACAATTGACAACCCTCTTCAAACAATCTCTTAAAAGAGAAAAAGAAACTGGTGTGACAGCTTATGGCCCCCATCGAGATGATTTAATATTTTATATTAATAATCAGCCTGCTCAATTTTTTGGTTCTCAAGGACAACAACGGACGATCGTGTTAAGTATTAAATTAGCCGAAATTGAGTTGTTTAATCAAATTCGAGGGGAATATCCTATCTTACTGCTAGATGACGTTTTATCGGAATTAGACGATCAAAGACAGTTGTTACTTATGCAACAAATTGAAGGGAAAGTGCAAACCTTTTTAACTACTGCAACGATACATGGGCTAAAAATACATCAATTAGAGGACCCGCAAATTTTCTATATAAAAAAGGGCTCTGTTTCAATCAATAATGAAATAATTCAACCAGATAAGGAGTAATAAAATGACAGAACAACAACAATATAATGCTGATCAGATACAAGTTCTAGAAGGACTTGAAGCCGTTAGAAAAAGACCAGGGATGTATATTGGTTCAACAAGTGGTGAAGGGTTACATCATTTAGTATGGGAAATTGTCGATAACTCAATTGATGAGGCTTTGGCAGGATATTGTACACATATTGAAGTCATTATTGAAAAAGATAATAGTGTCACTGTCATCGATAATGGACGTGGTATCCCAATTGATATTCAAGCCAAGACAGGTAGACCAGCTGTTGAAACAGTGTTTACTGTCTTACATGCGGGTGGTAAATTCGGCGGTGGCGGTTATAAAGTTTCTGGAGGACTTCACGGGGTAGGTGCTTCTGTTGTTAATGCCCTTTCTTCTTATTTAACGGTTGAAGTGTCAAGAAATGGCAAGATTTATCAACAAAAATTTGAACGCGGAAAAATATTAAACGATTTAACCGAAGTAGGTGAATCAACTGAAACGGGAACACGTGTAAACTTTTTACCTGATCCTACTATTTTTAGAGAAACGATTGATTTTAATTATGCTAAATTAATGCAAAGAGTACGTGAGTTAGCATTCTTAAATAAAGGATTGAGACTGACTATTACAGACGTTCGTGATGAACGTGAACAAGAGAATAGCTTCCATTACGAAGGTGGGATTAAAAGCTATGTTGAATATTTAAATGAAAATAAACAGGCAATTGTAGAAAATCCTATTTATTTAGAAGATGAAGCCGAAGGCATTCAAGTCGAAATTGCGATGCAGTACACTGATTCTTATCATACCAATATTTTATCATTTGCAAATAACATTCATACACATGAAGGTGGAACGCACGAAGCTGGCTTTAAAACGGCTTTAACCCGTGTCATCAATGATTATGCAAGAAAGTCTAATTTGCTTAAAGATAACGATGAAAATTTAAGTGGTGAAGACGTGCGTGAAGGACTCACTTTAATTTTGTCAGTTAAGCATCCAGATCCACAATTTGAAGGACAAACCAAAACAAAACTAGGTAATTCAGAAGTGAGAACCATTACGGACCGGATTTTCTCTGCTGGTTTTGAACAATTTTTAATGGAAAATCCTAAAATTGCTCGAGTTATTGTAGATAAAGGTATTTTAGCTGCTAAAGCAAGAATGGCAGCTAAACGTGCACGAGAAATGACCCGTAAAAAGAATGTTCTAGAGATTGCTAATTTACCAGGAAAATTGGCAGACTGTTCAAGCAAAGACCCTGAACAATCTGAATTGTTTATTGTCGAGGGGGATTCTGCAGGCGGATCAGCGAAACAAGGACGTTCGAGAATGTTCCAAGCCATCCTACCAATACGAGGAAAAATTTTAAATGTTGAAAAAGCTTCAATGGATAAAATTTTAAATAATGAAGAGATACGCTCATTATTTACGGCAATGGGAACTGGTTTTGGTGGTGAATTTGATGTTGCCAAAGCTCGTTATCATAAATTAATTATTATGACCGATGCCGATGTCGATGGCGCTCATATTCGTACGCTATTATTAACGCTAGTTTTCCGTTACATGCGTCCATTATTAGATGCAGGTTATGTGTATATTGCTCAACCACCTTTGTATCAAATTAAACAAGGTAAAAAAGAAATTTATATCGCAACGGATGAAGAATTACGCGAATGGCAAAAAGAAAACCCTGATGCACGTTATTCTTTACAACGTTATAAAGGTCTTGGAGAAATGAATTATGAACAATTATGGGAAACGACAATGAATCCAGAAAATCGCCGTATGTTAAGAGTGTCAGTTGAAGATGCGCGTGAAGCGGATCAAGTTATGGACATGTTAATGGGAGACGAAGTAGGACCACGTCGTAATTTCATAGAAGAAAATGCTGTTTTTGTTAAAAACTTAGATATCTAGAAAACGAATAGAAAGGAAAAATAATGAATGAGTGAATTGTTTGATCAAAAAAGAGATTTCGAAACGATAAATTTACCAGACGAAATGCGTAATTCATTCTTAGATTATGCGATGAGTGTTATTGTGGCTCGTGCGGTTCCCGATGTTCGTGACGGATTAAAACCAGTTCATCGTCGTATTCTTTATGGAATGAATGAATTAGGTGTAACACCTGATAAACCTTATAAAAAATCAGCGCGGATTGTTGGGGATGTTATGGGGAAATATCACCCACACGGTGACTCTGCTATCTATGAAGCAATGGTTCGGATGGCCCAACCTTTCAGCTATCGACAAATGTTAGTCGATGGTCACGGGAACTTTGGTTCTGTCGATGGAGATGGTGCCGCTGCGATGCGTTACACAGAAGCAAGGATGAGTAAAATTGCCCTAGAGATGTTGAAAGACATCAATAAAGATACGATTGATTTCCAAGAAAACTACTCTCAAGAAGAGAAAGAACCCGTTGTATTACCTGCACGCTTCCCTAATTTATTAGTAAATGGAACAAGTGGGATTGCTGTTGGGATGGCAACCAACATCCCTCCGCATAACCTTGGTGAAGTAATTGATGCTTTAAATTTATTAATGAGAAACCCTGAGGTAACAGTCAATGAATTAATGGAAGTATTACCTGGTCCCGATTTTCCTACAGGCGCTATCGTAATGGGTAAATCAGGTATTCGTAAAGCTTATGAAACCGGAAAAGGAAAAATAATTATTCGCTCACGAGTAGAAATTGAACAACTTTCGAATGATCGTGAACGGATTGTTGTAACTGAAATTCCTTATGGTGTAAATAAAGCAAAAGTTGTTGAAAGAATTGCTGAATTAGCCAGGGAAAAGCGTATCGAAGGTATTACTTATGTTGCTGATGAATCAGGCCGTGAAGGTATGCGAATTGTCATTGATGTCAGACGAGACACCAGTGCCAATGTCGTTTTAAATAATTTATATAAATATACAGCTTTACAAGTATCTTTTGGATTTAATATGCTAGCCATTGATAAAGGTGTTCCAAAAGTACTTTCTTTAAAAGAAATCTTAGAAAAATATTTAGACCATCAAGTTGAAGTTATTCGTCGTCGTACTGCTTTTGAAAAACGTAAAGCAGAAGATCGCGCGCATATCTTAGAAGGATTACGTATCGCTTTAGATGTAATCGATGAAGTAATTGCAATTATTCGCGGTTCAAGAGAAGCGGAAATAGCTAAAAATACTTTAATTGAACGTTTTAATTTAACACCTATTCAAGCGCAAGCGATTTTAGATATGCGTTTGGTTCGTTTAACTGGTTTAGAACGTGAAAAAATCGATAAAGAATACGATGATTTAATTGCGTTAATTCAAGATTTAACAGATATTTTAGCAAATGAAACGCGCGTTCTTGAGATTATAGAAGATGAATTGGCGGATATTAAATTAAGATTTGACGATGAACGTCGTACGGAATTACGTGTTGGAGAATTAACTAATATTGAAGATGAAGATTTAATTGAAGAAGAAGATGTTTTAATTGCATTAACAACTAATGGTTATATTAAACGTATGACCCAAGATGAATTCCAAGTACAAAATCGTGGTGGTCGAGGCGTAAAAGGGATGGGATTAACTGATGATGATGAAATTCAATCATTAATTTCATGTTCAACACATGATACTCTCCTCTTCTTTACGAATTTAGGAAAAGTATACCGCACCAAAGGTTATGATATTCCGGAATATGGACGAACAGCTAAAGGATTACCAATCGTCAATTTAATTAATATCGAAAAAGATGAATATGTTAAAGAAATGATTAAAGTTCGTTCAGAAGGAAAGGAAACCGATAAATACTTATTCTTTGTGACGAAACATGGTGTCGTGAAACGTTCTGATGCCAATGAATTTACAAGTATCCGCAATAATGGGTTACGTGCGATTAATATGCGTGAAGAAGATGAGTTAATCAAAGTCCTAGTAACCAATGGTGGTGAAAATATTATTATTGGTACTCATAACGCCAATGCGATGGCTTTCAATGAAGAAGATGTACGTGTAATGGGACGAACAGCAACGGGTGTTCGTGGTGTGAAATTACGCGAAGGCGACTATGTTGTAGGGGCCGCTTTATTAAAACCAGACAGTGAGGTCTTAGTTGTCACTGAAAAAGGTTATGGTAAACGTACAGCAGCTACTGAATATAGCATTAAAAACCGTGGTGGATTAGGGGTTAAAACTTCTAATATTAGTGAGAAAAGTGGTAAACTCGCGGGTATTGTAACAATAGATAATCCAAAAGCTGAAGATTTAATGTTAATGACCGACCAAGGGGTTATTATTCGATTCAATGTTGACAGTATTTCTCAAACCTCTAGAGCCACTTTAGGGGTAAAAATGATAAGAGTCGATGATAATGCGATAGTAAGTTCTATTACAAAAATCATCAAAACAGATGATGAGGAAGAAGAAGTTGCAACACTAGAAGATGCTAATGATGAGGGTACGGAAGAAAACGACGACATAATTGCTGAAAATGATTCAGAATTAGAAGAATAACCATTTTTCAACATCTAATAAAAAGGTATTGAAATAAAAATCATTTCACGGTATAATTAATAAATGTGAGTAATTAGCATTAATTTGCTATCGCTCCTTGCTCTATCTTGAATAGAGCCAAAAGACCAAAAGGAGGTATACAGTAATGAGTCAAACAACAAAATATGAAATTTTATATATCATTCGTCCTGACTTAAACGATGACGCTAAAAAAGAATTAGTTGAGCGTTTCGATAAAATTCTAACAGACAATGGTACGACAGTTGTTGAATCTAAAGACTGGGCGAAAAGACGCTTCGCATACGAAATTAACGATTATAAAGAAGGTATTTACCACTTAGTAAACGTTGAAGCTTCTGATGCAAAAGGTATCGACGAATTCGCTCGTTTAGCTTTAATCAACCGTGACATTTTACGTCACATGATTGTTAAAATTGAAGACTAATTTGTTTCACGTGAAACATTTCAAAGGAGGACCTTGTTATGAATAATGTACAATTGATTGGACGTCTAACTCGTGATATTGACTTAAGAAAAACACCACAAGGTGATTCAGTAGGCCGTTTTACACTTGCTGTCGATCGTAACTATAAAAATAAACAAGGTGAATATGATGCCGATTTTATTAATTGTACTATTTGGCGCGGTGCCGCAGACATTTTAGCTCGTTATGCACAAAAAGGGACTAAAATTGCTGTAGATGGTAATATCCGTACAGGTAGTTATGAAAATCAACAAGGCCAAAGAGTTTACACAACAGAAGTTTATGTAAATAATTTCTATTTTGTAGAATCAAGATCACAAAGAAATGATCAAGGTCCAGCATCATCTAACTTTGGAAATTCAAATTATAATAATCAATCAAGTCAACAAAATAACTATTCGTTCAATAATGATTTTAATCAATCATCTTCTCCATTTGAGGATTTCAATGGATCATCGGTTGATATTTCTGAGGACGATTTACCATTTTAACAGAATTTAAGGAGGAATAAAACATGGCACAACGTCGTGGAGGAAGACGCAGAAGAAAAGTATGTTTTTTCTGTGCAAACCATATTGATCACCCAGATTACAAAGATGTTGAATTATTAAAACGTTTTGTATCAGAAAAAGGTAAAATTTTACCTCGTCGTGTAACTGGTACATGTGCAAAACATCAACGTGCTTTAACATTAGCAATTAAACGTGCAAGAATTATGGGATTATTACCATTCTCTGTACAAGACTAAAAAATAATATTTGTAACCTGGAATTAAAATTCCAGAGAAAAAGCCGAGAAACATTTCAAAATGAGATGTTTCTCGGCTTTTGATATGGCTTTAAATTAGGACAAACCATATTAGACTATCACCTTGTCCTGTATACTGCTCCGGTTCTTTAATGATTATGTTAATATTTGTATTTAATTATCTTTAAAAAGTTGCTTTAGTTAGACTGAATCTATATATAGTCCTAATAGTTTTGTGTTTTTTTAGAAATTAAATGTAACTGGATGATAAAGAACAATTTGAACAGTCTAACTAAAGGCCGAACATTACATAAGATGTTTTTATTGTTTGTGCCCTCTTTCAAAAATTGAATAGCTCTATTGTCATTAGAAATAAATTTAGGATACTAACTCATCTTATAAAAGTTATATTTCTAACTACCAAATGGAATTATAATTATTTAAGACGAATCTTAAGCAAGAACGAATGTTTTAATTAGTCATTATGGGTTGATTATTTGGAAAAAATCAACAGGATTAGTTACCTTGGATCGCTTTTGAATGAATGGTTAATAGGTATAATACGACCATTCGAGCCTTAGATTTATCTGATAGATATTTACTCCTAATTATTTAAGGATAAAGGGGGTAGGCCTCAAATAAGTCATTAAGACGCAGCTTGAGGCCACTCACTCCCTGCGCTATTAATTAA
>NZ_BCQX01000108.1 GCF_001552295.1 Globicatella sanguinis NBRC 15551
ATATTTACCAACACTACTTGACATAGAGCCTTTTTTTGTATACCTATATATTATTGAATCGGGTTGACATATGAACTTGGGTTCTATATTTTTTTGTGTTGGTGTAGAAACCATTAGCGCTATTTTTAGGTGTTGTTTATTTGAAATATGAACATGAGTCTACACTTTATGGTGTGTGTGAACAGAAATGACTTTGTTCATCTACAACTTTTTAAATTAATTTTTTCTCCAATGAATTTTATACATTTATATTTATTGGGCTAGCATCTACCTTAGTTATGATGGTTTTCAAATGATATAGGCCATTGATTTTAAGTTATATCATCCATTATGTTGGCAGCAGTTTATTCAGATGCTTCAACAATAGTGTTGAGGTTATCTTATGGGAGTAAAATTTCTACTTTTCATCAAAAACCAAGTGAACAATGCTCAGTTTTCTATTAAACTATGCAGTTATTATTATGGTTTGTACAACTGAATTATTTATATAAGTATATTAATATTCTTATAAATTAAATTTATAAAGCGATTGACTTGTAATCGTTTCCGTGATAATATATTTTTCAGTATAGTATAAAAAGGAGGAAAGTTATGGTTGTCTTTCGTAAGAGTTTTAATTTTTATTTACATTTACCAATAGCTTATTATTCTAAAGATACAATTCTTGATAGTCCTTTTATGTTAGATTTTTTGTATGACCGTTCAGAAGCTGATCATTATAGTAATTTTCCTTTGATTTATTCATTTGATCAATATTATTCTCGTGTTGAATGTGTGATGAGAGGTTTCTTAGTACGTGAAGCTTTATATGAATTAGTAGATAGCTGGCATTATATTCAAACGCAAGATAAAATTAATTCTAATAAATTGTGCACTCAATTAATTCGAATGAAGCCATATTTTAGTGGATTGACTGATTTATTATACGGTAAGAAGGATAGTTTCTTGCATAATGTACCATTAGAAACACTTCATCAATTTTTCGAACAATATTCTTTCGATGAGTTTATGAACCTTATTAAACCCTATTGTGAAATTGTTGATGCTAATCATTTTATTGAGAAGAAATTTTCGCTTATATCATATGTTTTTTCAAACGAATATCTAATTAATCGGTCTATTAAAGCGAATTGTATTTATTTAGAAGATTTATTAGAAAATGTAACACTTTGTGAAAGTATTTTGGAACGTTTGAATAAACCAGAATTAGCCTATATACTAAATTATTTTTTATATTTTATTAATAAATAATTTTTATGTAATCACTAGCTAAAATACTATATATATGGTACTATGTTCAATATAAACACTATATATAGTATTTGGGGTGATGAGAATGGTAGTGGATTTAAACAAAAAACAAATTAATTTTGATAGTTTAACTGTAAAAAAACGTGATGGAAGAATAGAAAAGTTCAATTTAAACAAAATGATTTTTAGTTTAAAACGTTCCGGGCATCATGATGCAGATGACAAAATTGCTGAAATATCAAACCGTATTTTTCAGGCCAATGAAGATAGTATGATTAAGAGTAGTTCCATAAAAGAGATAATATCATATGTAAATCAAAATGAATATGAAGATAAATTTGCTAAAAAGATGTCAGAAATTGAAGAAAAGGCTACTAATTTAGAATATCAAGTTAACCAACTACGTTCTCGCAACACACAAATTGTGAACGAAAATGCTAATAAAGATAGTCGTGTCTTTAATACTCAAAGAGATTTAACAGCGGGCGTTCTTTCAAAAGTAGTCGGGTTAGATTTATTGCCTAAATCGGTCAAAAAGGCTCATTTAAAGGGGCAAATTCATTATCATGACTTAGACTATCATCCGTATGCACCAATGACTAACTGTTGTTTAATTGATTTTAAACAAATGTTCGAGAATGGCTTTCAAATTGGAAATGCGCAGGTAGAATCACCAAAATCAATCCAGACAGCGACTGCACAAATGGCACAAATTATCGCTAATGTGGCTAGCAGTCAATATGGTGGTACTAGTGTTAATCGTATCGATGAATTGTTAGAACAATATGCAGAACTTAATTATAAAAAGCATCTTAAAACTGCTGCCGAGTGGATTGAAGATGCAGAGAAACAAAAAGAGTTTGCGATGAAACAAACCAAAAAAGATATATATGATTCAATGCAAAGTTTAGAGTATGAGATTAATACTTTATATACCTCTCAAGGTCAAACACCTTTTACTACTTTAGGATTTGGGCTAGGAACTTCTTGGTACGCTCGTGAAATTCAGAAATCAATTCTTAAGGTTAGAATTTTAGGTTTAGGTAAAGAAAAACGTACAGCTATTTTTCCTAAATTAGTTTTTACTTTAAAGGATGGAGTAAACTTAAATCCTATTGACCCAAACTATGATATTAAGCAATTAGCGTTAGAATGTTCTACTAAGCGGATGTATCCAGATGTGTTAATGAATGACAAAATTGTTGAATTAACAGGAAGTTTTAAAGCACCGATGGGGTGTCGTTCTTTTTTACAAGGATGGCAAGATGAAAATGGTAATGAGGTCAATGAGGGTCGAATGAATTTAGGTGTCGTGACCTTAAATTTACCTCGTATTGCGATTGAATCGATGCAATCGAAAGATCGTTTCTGGGAACTATTAGATGAACGTCTGTCAATTTTAGAAGAGGCCCTAGTATATCGTGTTGAACGTGTAAAAGAAGCATTGCCTGAAAATGCACCAATCTTATATCAACATGGTGCTTTTGGTAAACGTCTAACAAAAAATGATTCAGTAGATGAAGTTTTTAAAAACCGTCGTGCGACCGTATCAATGGGTTATATTGGACTTTATGAAGTAGGGACTGTCTTTTATGGTCCTAACTGGGAAACGAACGCTGAAGCCAAGCAATTTACAGTAGACATCTTAAAATATATGAAAGCATATGCAGATAAATTAGGTAAACAATATGGCTATCATTTTAGTATTTATGGCACTCCTTCAGAAAGTTTAACAGATCGTTTTTGCCGAATGGATAAAGAGTTTTATGGTATGATTCCCGATGTAACAGATAAAGATTATTATACTAATTCCTTCCACTATGATGTTCGAAAACAACCAACACCTTTTGAAAAGCTAGATTTTGAAGCAGAATATTTACCCTATACTTCAGGTGGATTTATTAATTATTGTGAGTATCCTAATATGCGTCAAAATCCTAAAGCTTTAGAGGCTGTTTGGGATTATGCGTATCAAAAAGTGGGCTATTTAGGTACCAATACACCGATTGATCATTGTTATGAATGTGGATATGATGGTGATTTTAAACCAACCGAAAGAGGGTTTCAATGTCCTCAATGTGGCAATCGTAATCCTGAAACTTGTGACGTCGTAAAGAGAACATGTGGTTATTTAGGAAATCCACAGTTAAGACCAATGGTAAAAGGACGTCATAAAGAAATTTCTGCACGTAAGAAACACATGAAGGGTTCGTTATAATGAAGAATCCACAACCAAAAGAATGGCGTTCAGAAGATTGGTCACAACATAAAATTGCCGATTATAAGCCATACAACTTCGTCGATGGTGAAGGGGTTCGTTGTAGCTTATATGTGAGTGGTTGTTTATTCCAATGTGAAGGTTGTTATAATAAAATCATTCAAAACTTTAACTATGGGACCTACTATACGCAAGAATTAGAAGATCAAATTATTCAAGATTTAGGTGCCTCTTATTGTCAGGGATTAACCTTATTAGGTGGGGAGCCCTTCTTGAACACGCCAGTCCTGTTGAGACTTTGTAAACGAGTAAGAGAAACCTATGGTGATACCAAGGATATTTGGTCCTGGTCCGGTTATACTTGGGAAGAATTACAACAAGAAACCGAGGATAAATTAGCTTTGCTCGAATATGTAGATGTCTTAGTTGATGGGCGATTTATTTTGGCGAAATGCGATTTAACTTTACGTTTCCGAGGCAGTTCTAACCAACGTATCATTGATGTAAAAGAAAGTAAAAAGCAAAATAAAGTTGTTTTGTATTATCAAGATGACGAGATATCAACAATGGGAACAGAAGAATGAACGTATTGCGATTAAATGATGAAACAAGATTAATGTATATTAAAGAATAAACGTATCGCGATTAAAGACGGAGTTATTTATCAATTAGGGAGTGGCAGCTCAAACCTAATTGATAGATAACTCTTTTTTGATGGCTCTACAACTTTTTGCCCAGCCTCTCCCCACAAGAAATAGGCTATTTATTGTGGGGAGAGGCTGGGCAAAAAGTCTCAACTATACCTAAAAGAGAGACCGAGGTGGGCTCCAAACGTGGATTGATTGCCTTGATGTGCAGATTCGGGGTCAAAACAGCGGGTGCCTTGAATTGGCTACAGCTTACCTTAAAAGCGTGGAATAATCAGTAACCCTATAATTAGTATTGGGTAAAGATAGGAAAACAAAGGCAATAATAGCTGGTTATATTTATTTAAAAAAGACTTGACAAGAATGGTTTACTTGTGTAAACTGTATTTAACATTAATGTTTACGCTCGTAAACGAAAGGGGGAGAGAATACGAGTACTATAGCTATAGACCTTCATATCACAGATGCTGAATGGGAGGTTATGCGTGTAGTCTGGGCGAATGATCGAGTGACTATTAAAGAAGTCATCTCCATATTGAAAGAAAAAACGGACTGGAAACAAGCCACTATCAAAACGCTCTTAGGTCGACTGGTTGAAAAAGGCGTAATAAATACAGAGAAAGAAGGTAGAAAATTTATTTATACTGCCAATATTGAAGAGAAAGAAGCCGTAGGAAATTATACAGACGATATTTTCAACTGAAGGTTTAGATACTGTTTCCGTGGATCTAGAAAGTAAAAGAGCGGTGGTAATTTCTAAAGAAAGATTAAATTTAGATTCATTTTCTTCGGCTTTGTCAGATGCAAACTATAAAGTCGTAGAGTAAAGAAGCAGCAGTTAGGTAAAATTTGAGAAGAGGTGCACAATGAAAAAAATTATTATTACACTTGGTGTAATTTTTCTATTCCTAGGTATAGGTCACACTATCGGGGCTCAACATTTTTCACAAAGATTTTTAATGAACACCAGTTTTTCAAACATAGATATTAGTCATTTAACAAAAGAAGAGGCAAACGCTAAAATTACAAGGGAGTTAGAAAATCATACCCTAACATTAAAAGAGAATAACGAACCAATAGGAAGCGTGACACTTGGAGACCTAGACCCGCAAATTAATTTAACCCCACAACTTGATTCTCTCATTCAAGAACAAAATCAAACAACCTGGTTGAATGGTTTGTTTAATGATAGTAATTATGAAGGGGTTGCTGAGGGAGATTTAGTAATTAATCAGGAGAAATTGAGCACCACGATTGATTCAATAACGCTGTCTGATACTACTCGCCTGAGTCCAACCGATGCAACAATAGAATATTCAGAAGAGATGGGCTACTATATTGAGCCAGAGCAAATAGGAACTGAAATTAATCAGGATAAATTATTGGACTTAGTTTTAGACGGTCTTCGAGAGGGTCAGACAACGGTAGAAGTGAGTGAAGCTTATCTCGAACCTGACATTACATCGACGGATGAAAGCTTATTTTCAGAATTAGACCAGCTTAAAGTTTACAATAATCTTCAAATTACATTAACCATTGCTGGATATGAAGAAGTCATTACACCAGAATTAATTTCAAGTTGGCTTTACATTGATGAATTCAATGAAGTCAACTTTGATGAGGACATGATTTACGAATATTTAGGAACGTTAAATGAGCGTTATGCTACTTATGATGACTATCGCACCTTTAACAGTACTTTACAAGGAGAAGTTCAGCTTCTCCCCGGAACCTTAGGTTGGTCAATTGATCGTGAAGCAGAAACGCAAGCCATTTTAGCTGATTTACAAGCAGCGGTTCCAGTGGTGCGTGAACCGACTATTGTTGGAATAGGATACAATGGTACTTTAGATGATATAGGTAATAGTTATATTGAAGTGGACATCTTAAACCAGACAATGTTTGTCTACATCGATGGCAATCAGGTCCTTTCTACCCCTGTGGTAACAGGACAGATTGGCACGAATACAATCCCAGGTGCTTATGCTATTTGGAATTTGGAAAGTCCTTCAGAATTGAAAGGCTATAACCCTCGAACTGAAAAGGATTACGTACAGCCTGTTGAGTTTTGGTTAGCCTTTGATTATACCGGACAAGGTATTCATGATGCTAATTGGCAGCCATACTTTGGTGGAGATGCCTATTTAGTTAACGGGTCACTTGGTTGTATCAATACACCACCTGATATCATGCCAATCGTTTTTGAGTATGCGTATCCAGGAATGCCCGTCATCGTTTTCGAATAATGCGTTCGTACATCAAGATAAAAAGGCACTCTGATATAAAGGAACAATCGCAGCGTCAAACAACTGATGTTCACGAGCAAAAGCCACGAGAACATCGGGGGACCATTTATCTTGAAACATCTTTTTGTCTGCCCGGTCAATAAAGGCGTTGGAATCCGCCCATTTAGGTCGCCTACCACAGTGAAGACGTTGACGCTCATAATTAGCTTGTCCGGCATCGGCATCATATAGTGTGTAGGTATAGTCGTAGGTTTTACCGTTTTGTTTTTGGCGTTTCAGTTGCGTGATGGTGCCTCTTTTCACTTCATTATGAATGGTTTGAGGTGATTGCCCTAATAACTTAGCAATAGCGCGGTGAGAATAGGCTTCTTTCTTGAGAATCTGAATGTGACAACGTTCTTGATAAGATAAGTGTGTCCCTTTTCGTAAGACTGTGTTAAACTGGTCTTGCGTCATGTGAATTCATCCTTTTCTATTGAGAGTTAGTGGTAACTTCAATATAACATGAAATTCACGTCGTTTTTTTATGGATTTTTAGAGGTGGCTAACCTCATTATAGAATCCACCACTTTAAATTTAGAGCTTTATTTTTTTAATTCAGGAGGAAAAAATGAAACAGAATAAAAAATGGATAGGAATTATTTTACTGTCATCTGCCTTATTACTTGGAGCATGTGGCAATGACGAGATAAATGAATCTACTGGAACAGATACAAATCAAACGACAACCGAAGAAACATCTTCAGAAAGTGGTGATCACGGCGGCATGGTGCACGATGAATCTGGTGAAATCCCAGCAGGTTTGGAAGAAGCTGAAAATCCTACCTACAACGTGGGGGAGACGGTAACAATCACAGACGGGCACATGGAAGGCATGGAGGGGGCAGAAGCCACGATTGTAGGCGCTTTTGACACTGTAGCCTACGAGGTATCCTATGATCCTACGAATGGCGGCCCGCGCGAAGAGAATCACAAATGGGTAATTCATGAGGAGATTGCGGATGCAGGAGAGGAACCTTTCGAACCAGGAGACGAGGTAACTTTGGAAGCCGACCACATGGAAGGCATGGAAGGCGCAACGGCTACGATTGACGATGCTAAAAGCACCACAGTATACATGATTGACTACCAGCCAACCACGGGTGGAGAGGAAGTCAAGAACCATAAATGGGTAACCGACTCGGAGCTTTCTGCTGAGTAAGAAACAGGGATATATCTAAAAAATATTATTGGAAGAGCAGCCGAGAGGAATTCTCAGCTGCTCTTC
>NZ_BCQX01000109.1 GCF_001552295.1 Globicatella sanguinis NBRC 15551
TTAAGTTTATGCCCAGCCTCAAGCAAGATATTGAAATTCCCCAGAATTTTGATCTCTTGCTTTTTTATTTTCACAATCTATTATTACCAATTCACAAATAGTTATTTTCATAGGAGAGCTCATTTAATGATGAAAGCATTACATTTGCCAATTTAACTGATTTTTCCATGATTATTGAACTTTTCATTTTAGTTAACCTTGTTAAGTGTGTCTCGTTTTGAGACATGAAAACGGCACTTTTTGACACTTGTTTTCATTTTCATAAAATTTAAATTTTTTGAGCGCGTTTTTTAAACTTTTCTTAATAATTAGGCAAAAAATGTCTCAAAATGAGACACGCCCATTTTATGAAACAGCTTTGAGCAAATTAAAACGAATGCACAATGAAGGTTAGCTTATTTCACAAGGTTGTGCATAAATATATGGTAGGTGAGTTTAGAAAGTTGGAACAATAGCAAAAATTGCTAGCATTTGAAATGGTCACTCAACTGGTTCGATTCCAGACTCTGAATGGAATAATAGCAAAAATTGCTGGCATTTGAAATGGTCACTCAACTGGTTCGATTCCAGACTTTGTTTGGAATAATAGCAAAAATTGCTGGCATTTGAAATGTGCTAGCCAAACACTCACTTAACTGAAATAAGCGTCTTTATTTTCTGATAAATTTTTGTTGCATGACGAATGCTAGATGGTTATGATTAAAGGTAGTTGAAAAATAAAGGATGGTTAATTTGCAAGAGAAGAATGAACGGTTCGCAAGATTAAATTTAATTTTAAAGGACGAAGGATTAACAAAATTACAAAATGCTACGGTGATGGTTGTCGGATTAGGAGGCGTTGGGGCTAGTTGCGCCCAAGCATTAGCACGTGGAGGGGTCGGAAACTTAATTGTCATCGACGGCGATGTAGTGGATATTACCAATATTAATCGTCAGTTAATTGCTTTTACCTCGACAATTGGACGTCCCAAAACCGCGGTGATGACGGAAATGATTCACGATATAAATTCCAATTGTCAAGTATATCCATTGCAAAAATTTGTCCGTGCCCAAAATATTGATCCGGATTTCGCAAGTTTACCTAAGCCCGATTATGTCATTGACTGCATTGATCATTTTTACGGAAAAGTCGCGATTATTCAATGGTGTATTGAACATCAAGTACCACTTTTGTCTTCAATGGGAGCAGCGAATAAATTAGATCCAGGTCAGTTATTATTTGATTATATTGAAAACACCAGCTATTGTCGGATGTCAAAGACGATTCGTTTAGAGTGTAAAGAATTAGCCATTAAGGGTGTCGAAGTGCTTTATTCAAAGGAAAAAGCGGTCAAAATTGAAAGTCATGGTAGCGTTAAAAAGGCTGATACCTTAGGTTCTACCAGTTATATGCCACCCATTATGGGGATGACGCTAGCTAGTAAAGTAATCCGTCGCTTAGCAGGTTTGGAAGACTATGACGGCATTCCTAAAATCATAGAATAAGACAGTTAGTTAAAATGGATACTTACTTTATTTAAGGTGGGAGTGAAGATAAATGAGTACGATTAAAGTTTTACTGCCTTTAATCTTAGTGGCAATCAGTGCTGTGATGGTCGTCAAAATGGCGGCGTTTAAAGTGGACCGAAATTCGACCCAAAAAACAGCAAAGAAAGAAGAGAGTGAACCATCAAATTATATGGCCGAAGGGATGGCTATTGGTATGGGTTTAGGAACGGCCATCGGAATATCATTAGGTGAAGACAATCTGGCCGTAGGTGTGTCTATAGGGATGTTATTGGGCATGGTCATCGGCATGTCGATTGAGAAATAATTAACTTCAAATTCAAGGTGGTGAGAGGATGACCAATTTAATCGATACGCATTTTCATTTTGATTTTATTAAAGAGGATCATTTGCGACAACAATTATTAACGGAGATGGAACAGGCATCGTTGGAGCTAGTGGCACAAACCGTCCTACCGTCCGAGTATCAACGATTAATTACGCAAGACATCAAGCCTGATAGGGTTTCACTGGGGTTTCATCCTTGGTGGATTGAAAACCAACAACAGGCTGAAAGTGAGTTAGTAGTGTTTGAAAAATGGGTATCACAAACACATCTTATTGGCGAGATAGGGTTGGACTTTAGTGACAAACGCTTAGTGGTTGCATCTAAAGCCTTACAAGTGAGTATTTTTAAGCAACTCATCCAACATGTCGTAAGTCAGTCTCAAAATAGCCAAGAACCATATATCTTATCAATTCATGCTGTTCGATCGGTGACAGAGGTTTTAAATATTTTAGAAGCGTGTCATGTCATGCAAGAAAACATCATCCCGATTATTCATTGGTTCAGTGGGACGAGTGATGAGTTGACCCGCTTGATTAAGATGGATTGTTATTTATCGATTAATCCTCGTATGTTAACCACTAAAAAAGGGCGGACCTATGTCACCCAAGTTCCACGAGAGCGATTATTACTGGAAACTGATTGGCCTAGTCATCCAATAACTTTAGAAAATGACTTACATACTTTAATTTCAGCCTTGAAAACAACATTACCGCAGTTAGTTGAGGATTTATCAGCTTTGCGAGATGAAGAAATGTTAGAAGTGATCATGAAAAATCAGCAGAAGGTGTATGGCGCAAACACGAAATGGATTAAATGACCTCTCGATAAAAATGAATAAGCACCCCATCATTTACGCGACCCTTAGTGTCCACATTTAATGCTGGAGTGCTATTTTTATTTTTAGCCATATGACAAACGGAATGGGTATTATTTAGGTTAGTTTTCGTATAAATAAGTTCTAAAGAAAGGGTTCTATCTGTCTACGACGACTTAAGGTTCTATCTGATAAAAAATTAAACGATATGACTTAGGTTAGTACTATCTGTTAGTAACTAAGCATTACAATCTAAGAGTTATCTAGTTACTTACCATCCATTCCTAGACAATTAGGTATCGTCCTTTTACCAACTACCCATTAATGACTGCATCAATAATGAGACAATCGTAATACTAATCCAACAAAGGGCACCTAATAAAATAGCAGGACCACCTGAACGGATTAATTTGCCAATATTTGTTTTCATTCCGATAGCAGCCATGGCCATAACAATAAAGAATTTGGACAGAGCTTTGAATCGGCTGAATAGGGCAATGTTAATGCCTAAACTGTCAAATAAGGTTGTGAATAAGGATGCGAGTACAAAATACAATAAGAATTTAGGGAAAGCACGTTTAAAACTGAATGATTGTCCATTACTTGTTTGGCGATTAGTGATATAAGATAAAGCCAATGTAATCGGAATGATTGCCAGTGTTCGTGTTAGTTTAACAATGGTGGCATTATCAAGTGTATTGGAATGATGAATCGCATCCCAAGCGGTCGCAGTAGCCGTCACTGAGGAAGTGTCATTAACCGCTGTTCCGGCGAATATCGCGAACCCTTCATTCGATAAGCCTAATATTTGACCTAAAATGGGGAACAGGATCGCCGCCAAAATATTAAAAAGGAAGATGACTGAAATGGCTTGTGCCACATCGGATTCTTCCGCATCAATAACTGGTGCCGTTGCTGCAATTGCAGAACCACCACAAATTGAAGATCCAACACCGACTAAAATCGCCGTATCACGATCGATTTTAAATAATTTATAGCCAAGATACGCAATCAATAAAGAGGTTAAAATCGTACTGACGATAATCGGTAGCGAACTATATCCCACCTTTAACACTTGATTGAGATTCAAGCCAAATCCTAATAACACGACGGCTGTTTGTAAAATGTATTTTGAACTAAAATTTAAACCGTCAGTGAATTGTGATTGGTTGGATACCCATTGGTTGAGTAGCATTCCTAGAAAAATGGCGATGACGGGTCCTCCGACTAAAGGGAATAATTTACCAAGGTACCAAGCGACCAAGGCTACTAATAAAGCGATGATTAGCCCTGGTAATTTTATATTAAATTGTTTCACTGCATATCGTCTCCTTTAATAAGCATAGCTTAATCTTAACAAAGTTTAATTGAAAAAGACACTTGATTTTCCTAAAATCTTTGAAAAAGCGAAGTATCCCTATAAAATGGATTTTGCTTTATTAAAGCTTCACATTACAGTAAAATGAAAATAAAAATAACACGAGGAGGAGCACATGAAAGCTTTTATTTTTGATATGGACGGGGTCATAATTGACTCCGAAAAGTATTATGCTCTAGCGATTCAACACGTTGTCAACGATTATGGTCATGAAGTCGACTCAGAGTATACCAACCAGTTTATTGGCACTACTAATACTTATACTTGGACTCGAATTATTGAAGATTTTCAAATTGATAGTACACCGGCTGAACTGACTGAAAAAATGATGGCTTATAAGGAACAATTGGATGAGGAGCACGGGCTCATTTTTTATCCAGGGATTTTAGATTTATTAAAGAGATTGAAAGCACATGATTTTCGTCTCGCCATCGCCTCTTCTTCAGGAATGAAAGAAATTCAACAAACCGTTGACGTATTGGATGCACAACACTATTTTGATTTCTTAGTGAGTGGTGAAGAGATTAATCTATCTAAACCAGACCCGGGAATTTATTTGCATACAGCCAAATTATTGGAAATGAAACCTTCACAGTGCATTGTCATTGAAGATTCACACAATGGCGCTCGGGCCGCTAAAGCAGCGGGCATGTATTGTATCGGTTACATCGACACCCATTACCCTGCTCAAGACTTATCGATGGTTGACCAAAAAATTTATCATCATGATGATTTAGATTTAGAACAGTTAATTCAAACAGTTTATGGTGAATAAATACCAAGAAAATCCCTATCGTATTTTATGGCGGTATGGGTTTCTTTTAGCTTTTGAAAATGAAGGATTACGGTAAAAATTTAGCAATCAACTAAGTGCAAAGCGGCTAATTCTTATCATAAATGTGGGACGCATCTCCGCAAACCTAAAAACACGATCATTTAATATATTACAAAATGCAGAAGCTTATGTGTGGACATCAAAATCAAGCATCCGCATAGCTAAAAGGATAAGCTTTCAAAATTTTAGCCTACGCATCGCAATGGAAGCTTAAAAACACGAACACTTATCCCCATATAAAAATAAAACTAAAAATACAATTGACATGTTATTTATTGAATGTTAATATTTAGCATGTCAGTGAACGAACACTGCGAACGAGAGCGGCGAGTCAACACTTTTGCCAAACTTATTGCTGTTTATTAAGAACAGGTTTGAAGTAGTAAACGGACTCTTTAAGGGGTCTATTGAAGAGATGGATATTTATCTGTCGACTCAAATTTTTTATAACATAATGTTGAGGCATTGTGCTTGTGAAAACGATAGTAAGAGTAGTAAAAGTATTGCGCTATATAGACTCTTCGTTCTACAAATGAACTTTAAGGGGGCACCGTGTGTCTTCATAAGAGTTTACGTATTTTTAATTTATTAAAAACGAATGTAGATAATTGTAGACCAGGCAGAAAATGCTTGGTCTATTTTTTTATGTAAAAAATAGAAACAAAGGGTAGTCAATTATATTTAAACGAAGCAACTGCGATAAACGCGATAAACGCGATAAACGCGATAAACGCAACAAACGTGATAAACTCAACCAACGTAACAAGCGCAAAAACGCAATCACCGCATCCATATTTGAATGAGTAGTCTCATCAACGCAATCACCGCATCCGTATTTAATTGAGCAGTCTCATCAATGCAATTACTGCAATCAACACAATCAACGCAACAAACGCATCCGTATTTGAATGAGTAGTCTCAAATATAAAGCTACCAAAATTTTGACATCTTATTAAGAATCATAAACGGTTAACCCAAAGGAGTGAAATAGATTGGATCAAACAAGAATGCCGATCGTAGAGGCATTATATGAATTAAAGCGACGTCGTATCGTGCCATTTGATGTGCCTGGACATAAGAGAGGTCGTTCAAATAGTGAGCTAAAAGCTTTTATTGGTGAAAAAGCCATCACGATGGATGCCAATTCAATGGAATTATTAGATAACTTAAGTCATCCCGTATCGGTCATTAAAGAAGCCGAGCAATTATCGGCTGAAGCATTTGGCGCCAAGCATGCCTTTTTTATGGTCAATGGCACCACCTCGGCCGTACAAAATATGGTTTATTCAGTGGTAAAAGAAGGACAAAAAATTATATTACCGCGCAATGTACATAAAAGCGTGATTAATGCCCTCGTCTTGTGTGGTGGCATTCCAGTCTATGTGGAAACGCCCTATAATGCTGAATTAGAAATTTCAACCGGTATGCCACTTGAATATGTCGAACAGGCGATTTTAAACCATCCAGAAGCAGTAGCTGTGTTAGTGAATAATCCGACTTATTATGGCATTGCGTCCGACTTAAAAGGCATCACCGACCTAGCACATCAACATGGATTAAAAGTATTAGTCGATGAAGCCCATGGTACCCATCTCTATTTCGGCAAGCATTTACCGATTTCAGCAATGGCTGCCGGTGCCGATATGGCTGCTGTTTCCATGCATAAATCAGGTGGCTCTTTGACCCAATCTTCTTTCTTATTAGTGAATAATGAAATGGATCCAGAATATGTCAGAAATATTATCACCTTGACTCAAACCACATCTGCATCGTATTTATTAATGGCCAGTTTAGACTTAGCACGTAGCCACTTGGCATTAAATGGAGCAACTACTTTTGATAAAGTCGAACAATTGGCAGATTATGCCCGTAATGAAATCAATGCGATTGGTGATTATTACGCTTATTCTAAGGAAATCATCGACGGTCATGGGATTGCTGATTTTGACCAAACCAAATTAAGTATTAAAACTACCGATACCGGATTAACTGGTATTGAAGTCTATGATTTATTACGTGATGAATATGATATCCAAATCGAGCTTGGAGATTCAGCTAATATTTTAGCCTATATTTCTGTAGGGGATCGTATCCATGATATTGAACGACTGGTGAGTGCCTTAGCTGAAATTCGTCGTCGCTTTAAAAAGACCAAGAAAGGTTTGTTAGTCTTTGACATAGCGAAAACTGAGGTGGCTATTTCACCACGTAAAGCCTTTTTCTCAGAAAAATATCCACTACCTTTAGCTGAAAGTGTCAACCGAATTGCCGGCGAAATGGTCATGTGCTATCCACCAGGCATTCCGATTGTGGCGCCTGGAGAACTCATTACTCAAGAAATCATCGATCATATTGAGTATGCTCGTGCCAAAGGCTGTTTCTTAATGGGAACGGAAGACCCAACCTTACAAAACATTCAAGTCCTGAAATAAGCAATGTAATGGCCGAACCAGTACTAAGCAAGCCGTGAAGCAAGCATTATAATGGGGTGAACCTAGTACTAATCAAGTCGCTAAATATATTGATGCAACGAAACTTAAGAAAAGCGTTCCTTAACCTTTTAATGAATGGAATAAAAGCACTAACTATGATGCGAGCGCAACACTTGCATACCAACCCATTAAATTAGCGACTCATCTATTCGCAGAATAGATTGCTTAAGCAAAAATAAAAATAATGAGACTGGGCAAAAACTTTTTAAATTCTGTTAAGTCATATCTATTTAATTCAAAGCGCAGT
>NZ_BCQX01000110.1 GCF_001552295.1 Globicatella sanguinis NBRC 15551
AATCAAAAATAAGATGAGATAGGTCATATAAGAGAAGATGATTCTTTATTCTGGTAGTTAAAGACGTTAAAGATGCGTTTATTTATAGAGAATGAGACCACTTTTCATCAGTAGATATAAGTTTTACTAATTCATTCTATATACCACATTGTGATAATTAATATTTATAACTAAACATAAGATTACAAATTAACTGTTAAACACTGATATAACAACCAATGATCGTGAATAAGAGCCGCTGCATGAATTATTATTGACTTGTGAATAAAAACTATACTATTAGCTCAGCTTATAGTAAGTCTGAATATTAATTATTTTTTTTAATGGCAAAGACTTGCTATAATGAAAGCGTAAACAAAACAGCGTTTACATTTATTAAAGAGGAGGTATTGTATGAACTTCGATTGGATTAAAGTGAGAGCTGTGACTCATAGTGATAAAGTTGCGATTATTGAGCCAGCTAAAAAAAGAGAATGGACTTATCATGAATTGAATGTCCGTGCAGAGAACTTAGCGAATTATCTTGTTGAGCAAGGAGTTCAAAGAGGAGATAGAGTGGGGGTATTTGCACCAAATGATGTTGCGATTGCCGATTTTTTCTTTGCTTGTATTAAGATGGGAGCTGTATTCATCCCATTAAATTGGCGTCTTAAGCCATTAGAGATTGCGAAAGTTGTTGAAGATTCAGGAACGAAATTCATCGTAAACGCTGTTAACCATGAGGATCGTTTGGAAAATGTTCCCAAAGAGTATATTAAATTAAACATTGATTTACCGGAATATGATGAGATTGTCAATCCAGCTAATCACCGTCCATTTGAATCTGTAGATCTTGAGTTGAATGATCCAGCATTCTTAATCTACACAAGTGGCTCAACTGGAACACCTAAAGGGGTACTTCATACACATCAAAGTTATCGTAATAACGCTTTTAATGAGATTTTATCATTTAACTTAACGGAGGAATTACGCGTTATTATCAATGTGCCGTTATTCCATATTATCGGATTTGTTGATATGTTAGTTCCTGTTTTAATGTTAGGTGGAACGATTGTATTGGAACGCTATTTTAATGCTCAGACTTTAAATAGTATGATTCGTGAGTATCGTCCAAATACTTTAATTATGATTCCAACGATGTATTATGCGATGCTTGCATCACCTGACTTTGCACCAGATGTTTTAGAAAGTGTTGATCTAATTGTTTCTGGTGGCGCGCCACCTTTACCACAAATTGCACAAGCTTTTGAAAAAATGGGCAAACCCATTATGAACATTTATGGTTTATCTGAAGTGCCTTTAGTAACGTTCAATCGTAAGGAATTTGCGAAAGAAAATCCAGCAGCTATTGGCCAACCATTAATGAATGGCAAGATTAAGATTGTTGATGACCAATTAGAAGAAGTTGGAGTTGGCGAAGTGGGTGAATTATTAGTAGCGGGTGCCAATGTGTTTGCAGGCTATTGGAATTTACCTGAAGAAGATGAAAAAGCCTTCCACGAGGGGTATTTTAGAACGGGTGACTTAGCAACTCGTAATGAAAAAGGTGAAATAACAATTGTTAATCGTCTGAAAGAGTTAATCATTACCGGTGGCGAGAATGTTTTACCTTCTGAGGTAGAAGCGATTCTTAATAAACATCCATTAATTAAGAGTGGCTTGGTAGTGGGATATGATAATCCGAAATATGGAGAGTCAGTATCAGCAGCCATTATCTTAAACCCTGAAGCACGCGATTATGAAAACTTTGAAGCGGCTTTAGATGAGTTTATGATGAAAAACTTAGCAGGTTATAAAGTACCAAAACTATACTTAGTACTAGAAGAAATCCCATTGAATTCAGTTGGGAAACCTGACCGTTTAGAAATTCAACGGATGATGAATGAATACGCAAAAGAAATTGATGATCCAGTTAATCACAATAAATAAAGAATACGAATATGGAGGAAATTATTATGTCAACTAAACAAGAATTATTAAATAGATTATATCCTGAGGATGTTTTAAAATTATCTGCTGATTTAACCGAAGGAGAAGTAAAGGTTTTAGCGCAATTAGTAGAACTTTTAGAAAGTAAGTATCGTAAAGATTTAAATAAACATTGGACTAATTGTACAGTACCAGAAGGCTTCTTTGAAGATTTAGGAAAATTAGGTTATAAAACAAACCCATTATTATTTGAAGGTCGTGAAGGCGCGAAAGCACCAAGTCAATTATTTGAATTCTTCTTCACTTATACTTTAGCTCGTTTTGATATTTCCTTAGTTACTTTATTAGGTGTTCACTCAGGATTAGGATTTAATTCCTTCTTATTTGGTGGAGATGACGCTCAACGTAAAGAATATTTACCGAAATTAGCTTCTCATGAATTAAGAACTTGTTTCGCTTTAACAGAACCATTGCATGGTTCAGACGTAGCTTGGGGATTAGATACTACTGCTCGTCGTGAAGGAGATAAATGGATCTTAAACGGTGAAAAACGTTGGATTGGTGGCGCAATTGTAGCGGATGTCATTCCAGTTTATGCGCGTGATGAAGAAACAGGTAAACCAAAATGTTTCATTGTTGAAAGAGAACAAGCAGGTGTTGAAATCGATGTTATTGAAAATAAAATTGCTTTGAAGATCGTTCCTAACTGTAATATTAAGTTAACGAATGTTGAAGTAGAGGAATCAAAACGTCTACAAAACATTAATAGCTTCAAAGATATTGCCAAAGTATTATTCTCAACACGTGCAGCTGTTGCGTTCATGGCAACGGGTGGAATGGCAGGAGCTTTACAAGCAACCTTGAAATATGTTAAAGAACGTGAGCAATTCGGTAACAAGATTGCAAGTTATCAATTAGTTCAAGAAAAATTAGCAATGATGCAAGCAAACTTAACACAAGCAATGTCATTATGTGTCCATATTGCGAAGTTACAAGAACAAGGCGATTACAATGAAGTGGTGACGTCGATTGGTAAAATGATTAACTCATTACGCTTGAGAGAATCAGTAGCAATGGGACGTGGTATCTGTGGCGGTAATGGTATCGTAGCAGATTACGATATTGCACGCTTCTTCTCAGATGCTGAAGCAGTTTTCACTTATGAAGGAACACATGAAGTTAACTCACTTATCATTGGTCGAGCAATGACAGGTGAAGCAGCATTTAACTAAAAGTGCTACAAGATGACGAGGAGGAAATAATATGACCATTAGAAAAGCAACCGTATTGGGTGCTGGCGTGATGGGGTCGCAAATCGCGGCCCTTCTCGTTAACGCCGGTATTCAAGTAGAATTACTTGACGTAGTAATTGATCAAAATGATAAAAATAAATTATCTAAAATGGGGTATGATCGCATTAATGATCGTAAAAAACCGATGTTATATGATGCGAAGTTTTTAGGGAATTTATCCTATGGAAACTTTGATGATAATTTAAAAGAAGCTTCTGATTCTGATTTATTTATTGAAGCAGTAAAGGAAGATATCCAAATTAAACATGATATTTGGAAGAAAATCGCTGCCGTAGCGAAGGATACAGCCATTTTAGCGACTAATACTTCTGGTATTCCAATTGAAATGATTGCTAAAGTCTTATCAGATGATGAAAGAGCGCGCTTCCTAGGAATGCACTTCTTCAATCCACCACGCTTCATGAAATTAGTAGAATTAATTCCTAATTCAAAAACAAGTGACGCTACAATGGAAGTGGTGAGTGACTTTGCAATTAATGGCTTAGGTAAAGGAGTTGTAACAGCAAATGATGTCCCAGCCTTTATCGCTAACCGTATTGGTACGCATGCAATGGCGGACAACATGGCCAGAGCTGAAAAACTAGGTTTATCAGTTGTTGAAGCAGATGCTTTAACTGGAAAAGTTATTGGACGCCCAATGGGAACCTATGCTTTATCAGACTTAGTTGGATTAGATATTGCAACTTCAGTAGTTAAAGGTATCATGATGGATCCAAGTGAGACGGAACATTTCACTTTACCAGACTTAATGCCAAAATTATTAGAAAAAGGTTTATTAGGTAATAAAGTAAAACAAGGATTTTACAAGCGTGAAGGTCGCAAAAAATTAGTTATTTCACCGGATACATTAGAATATACAGAGGTGGAAATGCCAGCGTTACCTATTTTAGCTCAATTTGGTCGTAAATTAAAAGATAATTTAGATATTATCTTTAATAGTGACGATCCAGCTGGAAAGTATTTATGGGAAACCTTAGCGGCATCGTTTTATTACTCAGCATTAAATGTGCCAAAAGCAGCGAATGATTATAAAGATATCGACCGTGCTTTAGTTTGGGGCTTCAATTGGCAAAAAGGACCATTCCAATTATGGGATTTAATGGGATTCGAACGTGTTAAAGAACGCTTAACAAAAGAATATGGATCTTTACCAGAATGGGTAGCGAATCGTACTGAACCGTTTTACCAACCAGGTGAGCGCTTAGAACAAACGACGTCGATTGAAGAGAAAATTGAAAAAGATCTATGGGATGGAGAGACTTCAAGATTTAGTGTTGTCAACACGGATCAATTATTGTTCAAGTTTAAGACACCGAATAATACGATTACTGATGGTTTATGCGAGGATTTAATTAAAGCAGTTGATACATTAGAACAGGAAGACTATTCAGGAATGGTTATTTATTCTGATGGGCCACACTTCAGTTTAGGTGCGAACTTGTTAATGATGAAAGCAGCTATCGAACAAGAGCAAGTAGATGAATTAGTTGGAGGTACTATTTCAGTATTACATAATGCTGTCAATCGTATGCGTTATGCAACTAAACCAATCGCAACCGCAACTCAAGGGCGTGCTTTAGGTGGTGGAGCAGAAATTTTATTAGCGTCACCATTTGTTGTAGCAGCAGCTGAATCTTATATTGGTTTAGTAGAAGTGGGTGTTGGTTTAATTCCAGGTGGTGGAGGTTTAGCAGAATTAGCTGAACGCGCAACCATTGGTAATGATCAAACGTCTAACAAAATTCAAACCTTAGCCAAAGTAGTGATGAATGTGGCTCAAGCTAAAGTGGTGATGAATGCTTATGAAGCGCAAGAAAACTTATTCTTGAAACCAACAGATACCATCATTATGAATGGCGATCGTCGTATTGATGTGGCTTTAGACCGTGTTCGCTTTGAGGCTAATGCCGGCTATGTTCCACGTACAAAACGTACTTTTGCAGCTTTAGGCACAGACTTCATCGGTGTGGTTGAAGGGCAATTAGATTCTATGAGATTAGGTCATTTTATTAGTGATTACGATATGGAAATTGCGTTAGCATTAACCGAAGTATTAGCAGGTGGCGAGGTGCCAAGAGGGACACTCGTTAATCAAGAATACTTACAAAGCTTAGAAAAAGCCCAATTCACACGTTTAGCGAAAAATCAAAAAACATATGAACGTATTGCACATATGTTAAAAACTAGAAAGCCGTTAAGAAATTAATGGATGAACAATGGAGGGGAAAAATATGGAAGAAGCATACATTGTCTCTTATGGCCGCTCAGCTGTAGGAAAAGGAAATAAACGCGGAGCATTTGCCAATGACCGTCCTGATGATATTGCGGCTGAAGTTTTAAAAGGGGTCATTGATCGTATCGAAGGACCATTCGATCCAAACTTAATAGAAGATGTGATTGTAGGATGTGCTTACCCAGAAGCAGTACAAGGAAATAATTTTGCTCGTACGATTGCGTTAAGAGCAGGATTACCTTATACCGTTGCTGGTCAAACAGTCAATCGTTTCTGTTCATCAGGTTTACAAACGATTGCAACAGCAGCTAACGCGATTATGGCTGGGCAATCTGATGTGTTAGTAGCAGGTGGCGTTGAGTTTATGAGTGCAGTGCCAATGTTAGGAAATGAACCAACCAATAACCCGACTTTACAAAGAGAAGGTGTCGGAGCCGGAACGCCAATGGGCTTAACCGCTGAAAATGTGGCTGAAAAATATGGTGTTTCACGTGAAGATCAAGATGCATTTGCAGTCCAAAGTCATCAACGTGCTTTAGCGGCACAACAAGCAGGTCGTTTAGCAGATGAAATTATACCAGTACAAGTTAACAAAGTGACTTATACCGCTGAAGGTCCGGTAGTAACGAAGGAAGAATACAAAACTGACGAAGGCATTCGTCCGGGGACGAATATGGAGAGCTTAGCGAAATTACCGACGATTTTTAAAGCGAATGGATCGGTAACAGCAGCGACTTCATCACAAATTAGTGACGGTTGTGGATTCGTAGTATTAATGTCAGGCAAGAAAGTCAAAGAATTAGGGATTAAACCGATTGCGAAGTTTGTTGGGTTTAAAGCTGTAGGGGTAGATCCTAAATTAATGGGGATTGGACCAGCTTATGCAATTCCAGAAGTATTAAAATTAGCAGATCTTACTTTAGATGATATTGACTTAATTGAATTAAACGAAGCTTTTGCCTCTCAAGCTTTAGCTTCTATGCGTGAATTAGGAATTAATCAACAAATTACTAATGTTAACGGAGGCGCAATTTCACTAGGACATCCACTAGGCGCATCAGGGGCTATTTTAACAGCTCGTTTGTTAGCTGAAATGAAACGTCGTCCAGATTCAAAATATGGCATTGTTTCAATGTGTATTGGTGTCGGAATGGGAGCAGCCGGAATTTTCGAATATATTCATTAGTATCCGTGACACAGGAGGATTAGAATGGAAAATCAAGAGTTATTGATCAATATTGAAAATTCTATCGCCACCTTAACGATTAATCGTCCAAAATATGGTAATGCTTTATCAAAAGATAATTATCGCGCAATAATGGAAGCAATGAAATCTTTTGAAGACAATGAAGAGGTTAGAGTCATTATCATTACTAGCACTGGAGACAACTTCAGTGCTGGGGGTGATGTTACCCAATTTAAGGTAGCGATAGAAACAAAAACACATATTCCTTATGATACAGTAAGGGAAACAGGTTATATGATTGAAGCCATTATAAAAAATAAAAAGCCCGTCATTGCAGCTGTAGAAGGTTTTGCAGTAGGTGCAGGTTTTGGGTTGGCGATGGCTTGTGATTTTATCGTCGTTGGCGAAAGCTCAAGATTAATACCTGGATTTTCAAATATGGGCTTACCGGGAGATACAGGATTAATTTATCGCTTGTATCGTGCGATTGGTAGTTTCCGTACACGTCGTCATTTGATGTTAAATGAAACCATCAATGCCTCATTAGCCAAAGAATATGGTTTAGCATATGATGTCGTTCCTGATCAAACAGTTTATGCGACGGCTTTAAAATTAGCGCAAAAACTAGCTCAGGGGCCATATATTGCCTATGCTTACCAAAAAGAAATGATGGCTACCATCGAGTATCCAGCATTAGATGAATTCAATCAATTAGAAGCAAAATATATGCATGAGGCATCTAAACAAGCCAATCATTTTGAAGCCGTAGAGGCATTTTTAAATAAAAGACAGCCCAACTTTTAATATAGGGAGATAAAGACTCATTACGAGTGGCTGGGCATAAACTTGA
>NZ_BCQX01000111.1 GCF_001552295.1 Globicatella sanguinis NBRC 15551
TAAAAAGTTAGCTTAAAACCCAACTTTTGTCGTTTCACCTCACTCTATTTTAGGCAAAAGGTTTAATTAATTATGATTTTATAACATTCTGACTTTCTTTAAGTGCCGTTTCCAAAATTGTTTTATCGTAATCAAATTTATCATAAGCTGCTGCGATAATATTGTAATATTCATCGGAAGGCAGACCTAAGCCATATTGTTCAACCATATAATAATACATGACCACTTGACCGTTTAATTCAATTTCAGCCTTTTCATAAAAATTAGGATAATCTTCGTATCGATCTAAACTCACTTCATCAGACTGCGAAATTTCCCATAATAAAACGGGAACTTGACGCGTGTCATCTTTTTGGATAGTAGCATAGGAACGATTAGGCGCCCCTGTGAAAGCCAAGCGAAATCCAGGTAACATCGTCACCTCTAACAATTTTGCTTCAGGACAACGATGAGCCATTTGTTCGACACACATATTACTACCATATGCTAAATAAATTTTACTCATCATACACCCCTTCATAAAATGCTGTGCCTACCCTAACAAAAGTAGCGCCTTCTTCGACTGCAATCTCATAATCTTGAGACATTCCCATACTTAATTCCGTACACGGAGCATGTAGCCATCCCATTTTTTCGACTTGGGATTGTAATTGTTTTAATTCACCAAAATACTGACGTAATGCCGCTTCAGTGGCATTAATCGGTGCCATCGTCATTAACCCTACGACACGGATATGATGATAATCGGCAATACTCTCAATCCATTCAACTACTTTTTCAGGTTTAAAGCCACTTTTAGAAGCTTCCCCACTAACGTTTACTTGCACAAAGCAATTGACGACAGATTGCGCACGTTTTTGAATTTCTTTGGCCAATGAAGGACGGTCTAAAGAATGTAAATAATCGATCTCGTTAATGACATCTTTAACCTGTCTTGTCTGTAAATTGCCAATATAATGCCATACTGCCTTATCTAAATGTGTTAATTGACGATATTTTTCCACAAAAACATTCGGACGATTCTCACCAAAATGATGAATCCCATTTTCATATAAAGCTTCCATCATTTCAGTCCCTACTGTTTTTGTAACCGCCACTAATGTAGCCACTTGACCTAAATTTTTATGACTATTAATGACGCGTTCAATCATATGCTGATTTTGCCTTAATTGTTCCAAATTCATCTAGTTCCCACCCTATCACTATTAAAAAAATTTAGTTCGTTTATTCTATCACTTATCACAGTATACCATATTATTCAGCGTAAATAATGTGTAAAACGTTTTCTAAATAAAGTAATTTAAGATATAATAGAATTAGTAAAACTTATTGGAAGGAAGGATTCTATGACTCAGACAGTTTATACAAATTATTGGGTTAATCGTCGTAATAAATTAAAAAAAGAACACGGCAGTTATCCAACTGAAGAACAAGCGATTAAAGGCATTGAAACTTGGTGGGAAATCCATAAAGAAAAGTACAAAGATGTCAAACATGTCCGTACCAACACTGGCGCTTTAGAAATTTATTATGGTGATGATAACTATTATTATCGTATTGAACAACGCCAAATATCAGGTAGTCTGCCATCGCTTAAGTATAAACTAAAAACTGATGGCGAAATCAATTCACTTCGCAAACAAAATAACTTACGAGACGATTTATATTTATTCGATGAATTAGCTGAACCCTATCGTGATCGACTGATTGTCACGATGGCTGATGTCCAAAAAGTACGCGACTTCGTTTACACTGAAAAAGGTGCACCGATTATTAAATTAACTGAAATCAAACAAATGCCTCGCTAATCTTGTCATTAGCTAAAAATATCCAAGGCAAAGGATAATCCAATAAAGCCTCCTTCACTCTCTTTTGAGAATGAGGGAGGCTTTAATAATAGACTGCTTTTAAAATTAGGCTGAGAACTCTAAACTAAACAAACCGATAAGTAGCAAAATTAATCAACATATGCCTTCACAATGCGATCAATAATCGTTTGATTTTGTAATTGGGTCACTTCTTTAATAACTTCTTCTACCGATTTTTCTTTTAACATCGCTTGTAGTTGTACTGCTTGTTCATCAGCAGGGTCATTATATTTTAAGATTTGAACAACTGTATCAATTAAACCATCAATGGCTAAACCACGTTCATCCGCTTGACGAATTGGGTTAATAAAGCGTTCATTGTAACCTAATTTACGAATAGGTGTGCGACCAACTCGTGTCACTTCATCTTTTAAAGCTGGATTTTTAAAGCGTTCTAATGTCGTTTCGATATAAGCTTGATGTTCATCGGCATTAAATTGCCATTTTTCAATTAATAATTGTCCCGTTTCAGATAAAGTCTTACGAACTTTTTGATAAATCTCTTCATTCGCTAAGGCATGATCAATGGTATCAAAACCATTCGCAAAACCGAAATAAGCAGTGGTTGCATGACCTGTATTAACAGTGTACAATTTACGTTCAATATAAGGTTCTAAATCATCCACATACTTAACACCATCTAAACGAACATTTGGTTGTTTCATCATTGACTCACTAATGACTAATTCTTTATATAATTCAACTGTTACATCTAAAATATTTTCATTCGTTTGGTTTGGTACGATGCGATCAACCGCTGCATCAGGGAAACCAATATATTGATCTGCATAGGCTTTTCCTTCTTCTGATAGTTCGCCATAAACCTTTTCTTTTAAGAATGTAGAACCACCAATCATATTTTCACAAGCGACCATATCTAACGCTTCGGTAACACCCTTTTGTTGGCGTAATTCGATACCCTTAGCCATTAATGGTGCAATATAAGGTAAAATGTTAGGACCAATCGCAGTTGTAACTAGGTTCGTTGACGCAATCGCCTCAACGACAGCTTCAGGATTTGAACCATTATTAATGCCTTTAAATCCTGTTACAGTAACATTTTGTGACTCATCATCACAAATTGTAATTTGATAACTTTCTTCAGCATTTAAAGCATCGATAACTGCTTCATTAATATCTACAAAAATCATTTCATAGCCATTTTTATATAGTACTTCACCAATAAAGCCACGGCCGATATTACCTGCTCCAAAATGTACTGCATTCATTATAGTTCTACTCCCTCTAATACGGCATTAATTTCATCGACATTCGATGCATTAATAATTTGTTCCGCGACTTCAATTTCTGAAAAGGCAATCGCAACAGTTGACAACACTTCTAAATGGTCGTCCCCTTTACCTGCAATTCCAATAATTACTTTGGCTGGTTTATCACCATTACCAAATTCAACTCCTGCTGGTACTTGAACTAATGAGATACCAGAATTTAAAATGTGTTTTTTGGCTTCATCCGTTCCATGAGGGATTGCTAAAAAATTCCCCATATAAGTTGAAACGATTTTTTCTCTTTCTAACATTGCATCCACATATTCTGGTGACACAAATCCGGCTTTAACTAATAATTCTCCTGCTAAGCGAATCGCTTCTTCCTTCGTTGCTACCGACTGGTTTAATAATACTGTTTCATTTGTTAATTTCATCATGTTAATATTCCTCCAATTTTATTAATTCTCGCATATAATCGATGTAAATCGTATTTAAATAGTGACGAATCATTTCCTCTGACCCTTCATCGAAGACTTTTAAATTAAAGACGGATTCTACAATCGAACTACTCAAGTAACCTAAAATCTTTTGATCTTCAGGACTTAAAGGTTCAGGACCTATCATTAACAATATACGGCTCACTTGCATTGGTTGGCGGTTCATACTCATCATTTCCAGCGATTGTTTTAAATCAAACACTGAAAAATAGGGTTTAGTAACCGCAGCATCCACCGTATGGAACAAAGCCATTCGCGTATTAGGCAAGCCAATTGGCCCTTTATCTAGGCGCACAACGAGCTTGTTAACTATTCGTTCCAATTGAACCAATGATAATGCTCTTGGAAGGCTCGAAATCACTTTACGAATCGTTGCTTCCATCTCAGCATCATTATCAATTGTCTCCAGTTTAAATTGTTCAATTAATTCTTTAATAATGTCGATATGAGTCGAAATCTCATTGAAATCAATGATAGCTTCTGGTGATTTTGTAGGATAATCTGTCTCAGAAAGTTGAATGCGAAGCTGCTCAATTTTCTTCTTGATTACTTCAATTTCATCTTCCATTAATAGTGGTGAAACGACAGTATAATCGGCATCAAAACTATCTAAGAAGATGGTAGATAAAATAATATCAAAACTTTCAATGGGCATCCGATTTAATTGAGACGATTTACATAATGTAATATTTTGAATCGACGGTATATACCGTTTTAATCGACTCTCTAATATTTTAGCGGTCCCTATCCCACCTGAACAAACGATTAGAACATTTAAACGGTCTAATTTCATTTCTCGCTCATACACCGAGGCAAAATGAATCACCACATACATCACTTCTACTTGACTAAATTGAATCGGCGCAAAAATGATTGCTAAATGCTTTTCAATCAATTTCGAAAGTACAGGATAAGCATTGCGAACTTTTTCCAATAATGAGTCCGCTTCTGATAACTTCGCTAACTGTTTTCGTGATAAGGCTGCCGATAAATGAGCCAATAGGTTTTTCGATAAATTATCATCATTCGTAAAATTCACTTGAAATTCGGATGACACTTCTCGAATTAAACGCTGAACTTTATAGCTTAACTCAATATCATATTCCTCTGAAAATACAATTTTAAAAGGAAAATTGATCCCTTCTATATGAATTGCTAGAAAATCGATTTCGAACTTAGAAATGGACTGTACCACCTTCATATTATCTAACACATCGAATAAATAAGTCGCCAGTTTGATACTACTATCGCGCACATGCGAGTATTCAGCTGGTGAAATATCCTCATTGGTAATTTGATGACCTTGATTTAATCGCATAATCGTAATCGTTAGAAAAATCGTCAAGCCACGAAGCTGTGCATCCGACACATCATCAAATGAATAATATTGATTATGGCGTATCGCCTGATAAGCACTATGTAACGCATTAGGATCCAATAATTGTAAAAAACGGTGATTCGTTTGTTCGAACTTATGTAATTTTAAATGCTGTTCTTTCGTAAACAAACTAAAGAAATCATATTCATTTAGCTCATTTGAAATAATGGTTGAAACGATCAATCGAATATCTGTCTCTTTACCGATAATGTCAATTTGAGAATTTTTTCGTCGAATTAATTGAATTTTGTATTCTTCAAATAAATCTTCTATCGCCTCTAAATCTGCTTGAACGGTACTCGTACTAACTTTAAAATACTCTGCAATAATTTTTACTTTTAATTGATCTTTTTGAATCAATAATAAAATACTTAATAGCGTTTGTCTTTCGGCAGTGGTTAGTTCCACTTCTGTTTGTTCTACTTCTTGTCTCAATTTTACAAATGCTTCAGGGGATCCTTGTAAAAAAAATCCCTCCGAATCATTCAATATGCTTATCTGGAAAGCTTCTAAACTCTCACTTAATTTATTAATTTCACGATAGATTGTTCGCGTCGATACATCTAACTTTTCACTTAAATAATTAATCGACAAAGGAGAGGCATTTAATAACCATAAATCTAGTAGTTGTTTCTCACGTCTAGAAAATAACATTATTGCCCCTCCTTTTTTTTATTGGTTTAATTATTATTTCAATTGGTCAATAATTTCCGCATATTTTGGACTACTTAAGAAATTATCAACAGATACATGCACTGAACTCGGTGCCATTCCTTTAGCACGTTCAGTTAATTCTTCTTGCGTAATGATTAATGTACGTGAATTATCTTTTAAGCTATTGATTGGACTATTTGATACCGCAATATCAATTCCAGCATCTTTTACTTTCTTTCTTAATAATGAAGCACCCATTGCTGATGAACCCATACCCGCGTCACAAGCAAAAATGATGTTGTCAATATTAGAACGGTTGATTACTTTGGCTTCAGTCGTTGAAACACCAGTGGTTGGTTCATTAACAGTTTGACCTTTTGAAGCACTTTTAGCTGCTTGAACTTGTTGTTGAGCTGCTTCTAAATCAACTTCGACACCCTTATCCATTTTTAAAACAATCGCTGCTACAATAAATGATACCACAGTTGCTACTAAGATACCTAATAAGACATTAAGATGTTGCCCTTCTGGAGCCATCCCTAAAATAGCAATAACAGAACCTGGTGAAGCTGGTGCACGTAAACCAGAACCTAACAATACGTTAGTAAAAGTACCAGCAACCCCACCTGCAATAACAGCTAAAATCATTAAGGGTTTCATTAAAACATATGGGAAGTAAATTTCATGAATACCACCTAAGAAGTGAATAATCATAGCTCCCCATGATGAAGATTTCGCTGAACCTTTTCCTAATAAAGCAAAGGCTAATAATACTCCTAAACCAGGACCAGGGTTCGTTTCTAATAAGTAAAGAACTGATCTACCCATCTCAGAAGCTTGTTGAGTCCCAATTGGAGTTAAAATACCATGGTTCAACGCATTATTCATAAATAAAATCTTTGCTGGTTCAATTAAGATATTGGTTAATGGTAATAAATTAGCTTTCATTAAAATATCTACCCCAGCTGCCATAAAGTTATTGATACCTTCAACAACAGGTCCGATAATATTTAATGAGAAAATTGCTAAAATGAAACCTATAATACCACTTGAGAAGTTGTTGATTAACATTTCAAATCCAGTTGGAATTTTGTCACCAAAAGCTTCATCAAATTTTTTGATAGCATAACCACCTAATGGACCTAACATCATGGCACCTAATAACATTGGAATACCTGATCCAACAATGGCCCCCATGGTCGCAACTGTCCCTACGACACCTCCACGGAACCCATGAACCATTTCCCCACCTTTAAATGCAATCAATAGGGGAATTAAGTAGTTTATCATTGGACCTACTAATTCGGCAATGTTTTCATTGGGAAAATAGCCATCTGGAATAAATAACGCTGTAATAATACCCCAAGCAATTAATGCTCCGATATTTGGCATGACCATACCACTTAGGTAAGAACCTAATTTTTGAATTGTTGATTGTGATGATTTCATCAAAATCGCTCCTCTCTTTTTCTGTACCTTAAGTATATGGCAAAGATAGTGCTTTCACAATAGTTCAACAATGCATACTTTGTCAGACTATTGGTCATTATTTTTGACAGAATTGAATAAATTTGAGCGTTTTCAATGATTGAATCTGATTTTTTGTCAAAATAACTACCTTTTGAGAGATTGTTTGTCACTGGG
>NZ_BCQX01000112.1 GCF_001552295.1 Globicatella sanguinis NBRC 15551
GGGGTTGCATAGATAAAAGGCGAACAAAATAAAAGAAACGGTTAATAAAGTTCGTGAAAAAACGTGATTTCACGAGTGTTTATTTAGTGCGCCTTTAAATACCTAAATGATCAAAAGCCGAGTCTAAAATAATTTATTTTTCTCTTGACTTATTACCACTAGACTTACAAGATTATCATACCACAAAATAAGTTCGATTGGAATTGTTTTTATTTTCGAATGAAACTATATTTTGTTTTAAACTTTTAATTTTATAAGGAATATGATAATATAAGGTTATCATAATGAAGGATTGATAATGATGACTAGAGAAGAGAAATTAATTGAAATAATAAATGAACATAAAAAGATAGAAGTGGCAGCTCTTTCAGAAATGCTAAATGTTTCAGAAGTTACAATTCGGAAGGATCTCACAAAATTAGAAGAACGGGGTATAATTCAACGACAACATGGATTTGCTCAAATTAATAATGAAAATGATATGAACTTTAGAATGTCAATTAATTTTAATATAAAACAAAATATCGCAAAAATAGCAGCCAACGATATTGAAGAAGGGGCAACAATATTAATAGAATCTGGCTCCACGTGTGCTTTATTGGCAGATGAATTATCATCTAGTGGTAAGGTACTAACAATCATTACAAATTCAGTTTTTATAGCTAATCGTTTGAGAGAGTCAACTAAAATTGAAGTAATATTATTGGGTGGAATCTTTCAGAAAGAGTCACAAGTTAATATTGGAGCTTTAGTCATTGAGATGGCTCGTAATTTTTTTGTTGAAAAATTTTATATTGGAGTTGATGGTTACACACCAGAAAGAGGATTTACTGGGGTTAATTTAGCTAGAACAGAAGTAGTCCGTGAATTATCAAAACTGTCTCAAGAAACGATTGTGCTAACGGACTCCTCTAAATTTGGCAAACAAGGACCAGTAAAACTTTTCGACACCCAAGAAGTGTCTAGAGTTTATACCGATAAAGGAATTTCAAAAGAATCAATGGAACACTTAATAAACAAAAAAATAAAGGTTTATATGTAAATTGAATGTGCTCGCACAAAGGTGCAAGCACGTTCTTTTTTTTCTTTTTAATTGAAAAATAGGAGAATTAACGGTAAAATTAATTACGAATAGAATATTAATAAGTTTCAAATGAAAGGATGATAAAGATGGAAGCTACTTTAGAAACTAGTAAAAACATGCCTTATTTTGGTTATCTAACCGAACGAATGAAAAGTTACCGAAATAGTGTCCTTGATAAAAAACCATTTATTGATGCTGAAAGAGCTATTTTGGCGACTGAAGCTTACCAAGAAAATATGAGTCAGCATATTTATATCAAACGTGCGCGTATGTTACAAAATATTTTAGAAAAGATGACTTTATATATTGAAGATGAAACTTTATTAGTTGGTAACCAAGCTTCAGCAAATAATAATGCACCGGTATTTCCTGAATATACACTAGAATTTATTTTAAATGAACTTGATACTTTCGAGCTGCGTGATGGTGATGTATTTTATATTACAGAAGAGACTAAGCAAGCTTTACGAGACATGGCACCGTTTTGGGAAGGGAAATGTTTAAGAGATTATTCTAAAAACCTTTTACCAGAAGAAATAAGACCGTTTTTAGGATTTTTTGGAATGGAAGGAAAGATGAATGCCGGTGACGCTCATTTGGCTGTTAATTATTCAAAAGTTATCCGTGAAGGATTAAAAAGTTATGAAGAATATACTCAAAAAATGCTAGATGAATTGGATTTAGCAGCCGATGGCGCCATTGATAAATATCATTTTTATCAATCCATATTAATAACTATTGAGGCAATTCGTAGTTATAGTAATCGCTTTGCTGCATTAGCAATAAATATGGCGTACAAAGCTAGTCCAAAACGTGCTCAAGAATTAATAGAAATTTCAAAGATTTGTTCAAGAGTACCATATGAACCAGCTAGAAATTTTCATGAAGCAGTACAGTCTGTTTGGTTCATTCATGTGATTTTACAAATTGAATCTAATGGCCATTCATTGTCATTCGGAAGATTTGATCAGTATATGAATGAATTTTATTTAAATGATCTTAAAAAAGGAATTATTACAGAGGATGAAGCCATTGAATTATTATCGAATTTATGGATAAAATCACAAACTGTAAATAAAATCCGTTCACAATCCCATACATTATCATCAGCAGGATCCCCAATGTATCAAAATGTCACTGTCGGTGGACAAACACGCGATGGAAAAGATGCTGTCAATGAAATGTCTTATTTAGTACTAAAATCTTTTGCGAAAACCAAATTACCACAACCAAACTTAACTGTTCGATATCATGCAAATTTAAATCCTGATTTCATGAATGAGGCTATTGAAGTTGTGAAATTGGGAACTGGGATGCCAGCATTCAATAATGACGAAGTAATTATCCCTTCATTCATTGATTATGGAGTTGAAAAAGAAGATGCTTATGATTACTCAGCAATTGGTTGTGTTGAAACAGCTGTTCCAGGAAAATGGGGATATCGTTGTACAGGAATGTCTTATGTCAATTTCCCTAAAGTATTACTTATTACCATGAATGATGGTGTTGATCCAAATACAGGACTTCGATTTACCAAGGGATATGGTCACTTTAAGGACATGAAGAGTTTTGATGAATTAATGGCTGCTTGGGATAAGATATTAAGATCAATCACACGAATGAGTGTAATCGTAGAAAATTCTTGTGACTTAGGTCTAGAAAGAATGGTTCCAGATATATTATGTTCTGCGTTAACGGAAGATTGTATTGGAAGGGGTAAACCAATTAAAGAAGGTGGAGCAAAATATGACTTCATTTCTGGATTACAAGTTGGTATTGCTGATATGGCAGACTCTTTAGCAGCAATTAAAAAGTTAGTTTATGAAGATGAAAAAATAACAAAAGAAGATTTATGGGATGCTATACTAAATGATTTCCAAGGAGAAAAAGGGCAAGAAATTCAACGATTAATTTTAGAAGAAGCACCTAAATATGGTAACGATAATGATTATGTCGATCAATTAATTGTGGATGCTTATTCAAGTTATATTGATGAAATTGATAAATATCCGAATACTCGTTTTGGAAAAGGCCCAATTGGTGGAAAACGTTATGCAGGTACTTCCTCAATTTCAGCTAATGTGGGTCAAGGACTAGGAACAATGGCAACTCCGAATGGTCGAAATGCCTGGACACCACTTGCAGAAGGCTGTTCACCATCACATAATATGGATAAGAATGGACCAACGAGTGTATTCAAATCTGTTTCAAAATTAAATACCGAAAAAATTGTAGGAGGAGTATTATTAAACCAAAAAGTGAATCCTTCTACATTATCTAAAGAAGAGGATAAACAAAAATTGATTATGATGGTACGTGCATTCTTTAATCGATTGAAAGGCTATCACGTACAATATAATGTTGTTTCAAGAGATACACTAATTGATGCTCAAAAACATCCTGAAAATCACCGAGATTTAATTGTGAGAGTTGCAGGGTACTCTGCATTCTTCAACGTTTTATCAAAAGCAACTCAAGATGATATTATTGAAAGAACAGAGCATACCCTATAATCGACCTCAATTATTTATGAAGCTAGTCTTATCAACTAGCTTCTTTTTTAGTATGGCGGGCATGTTATACACTTAGGATGCAAGTCCCTGAGGGCACCTGCTATCGGTGAACCTCTTAGCGATTCTCAAGCCTGAACACCGTGAGGTGGCGGGGAGAAGAAGAGATAGAGAAATCATGGCTCCACGAGCAGGAACACAATACGAAGGCGCATATAGCGGATGAGATGGCTAAAAGCATTAAAGTACAAATAGATAGCCGTAACCTATGCGTGTAAATTGTGGACTAAACGAGGAAAGATGTATGACTTATCCCGTGAGGTCTCATGAACGTCACAGACGTAATAATAACGAATCATGAGAAGTCAGCCGAAGCCATAGTAGTGTTGAAGCTTTCGTAATGGAAGTGGAGCGAAGAGCTGAACAATTAACATTGTTTAGAAATCTCGAATTGTGTTCAATGAGGAATCCGATTGGTCGAATGTTCCCTCGTATAGAGAAAGTGTAGCCCCAATAAAGTAGGATATGAACGAACAGCGAAACAAGAAAGGAAACGGGTTAGTTGAACCGCCGTGTGCTGAACGGCACGCACGGTGGTGTGAGAGGGACGAGAAGCCGTCCCTACTCGATTTTGAACAGATTTTTAGTTAGAAAAAAGATACGGAGTGAACTATCCTAACAACTCAAGGAGAATCACCGGCGATAGGAACTATACTACCAACTAAGGCAAAATCAACAACGTTTAGAATTATCCTTCCAACTCCCATTAAAAACCGCATAAATTTGAACCATCCTTCCAACTCAGGAAAAAACCACCGAATCTTGGAACTATACTTCCAAATAAGACGAAATATGACTACGATTGGAATTATACTTCCAACCACTAATGCATAATGGTATAATTGGAACTATAGTTCCAATATAAAAGAGGTGAAACAATTGTACATTAGAAAAAAATATTTAGATCAATTAAAACAATTTAAAGATAGTGATTTCATTAAGGTTATAACAGGTGTGAGACGTTCTGGAAAATCAGTCTTATTAATGCAATACCGAGATTATTTAATTTCAGAAGGAATCTCACCTGAAAACATTATTTATATTAACTTAGAAGCTTTTGAGTATTTGAATGTAAAAGATGAAGTCAAGCTATCAGAACTATTACTAAATATGATAAAAAATAAATCTCAGAAATATTATTTATTAATAGATGAAATTCAATGGGTAGATGGGTGGCAGAAAGTAATTAATGGTCTTAGAGTAAGCTTTAACTGTGATATCGTGATTACAGGATCTAATGCTAAGTTGCTATCGGGTGAATTAGCAACCTTATTAAGTGGTAGATACGTTGAAATTGTTGTTTACCCATTTTCTTTTAAAGAATTTTTAGAAAGTAAAAATATTGCGATTGAAAGTCGAAAAGTTGATTTGATGTACAAAGAATATGAACGATATGGTGGGTTTCCAAGTGTTGTCTATTCAGATGAGACAATAAAAACAACTATTCTTTCAGGGATATATGATTCGATTATTCTAAATGATATTGCCGATAGAGGATTAATCAGAGATACTTTTAGTTTAAAAAGAGTGGTCAGTTTTTTAGCAGATAATGTTGGACAAATGATAAATTCGAATAGAATTGCTAATATTTTAAAATCAGAAAAATTATCTATTTCAAATCATACGGTGAATCGTTATCTAGAATTGTTACAAGACGCCTATTTATTTTATGAAGCTAAGTCTTATGATATTCGAGGGAAAAGTTATTTAAAACAAAACTCAAAATATTTCATGGTTGATAATGGTTTAAGAAATGAAGCAGTGAGTTTTCAGGGAGGCAATTATGGAAACAGACTTGAAAACCTTGTATATATTGAATTGTTAAGAAGAGGTTATGAAGTTTCTATTGCAAGAATTGATGATAAAGAAATTGATTTTATTGCCAGAAAACCTGATACTACCATTTATTATCAAGTCACACACCAAATCCCATCTAACACACATGAAACTGATAATCTGTTATTATTAAAAGATAATTATCAAAAAGTGTTAATTACAGGACGCTATGAGGATGTATCAGATATAGATGGAATCAGAGTGGTTTATGTAGTGGATTGGTTATTGGAGACCGATTAATTCATCTTTCCTAAACTTTTCATAACCGCGATAAAATTTTATAAAATTACTGGTAGTAGCCGTTATCCATGGTATGATATTAGTATACGAGACATGATTATTTAGAGGAGTGCTTAAATGAAAAACAATCTGGTAAAATATCTAACCAAAGTGACCCTATTCGGATTAGTAGTCAATGTTGCGACATCGCCGTTGACACCTATTTTTGCTGAAGAGGTGGCGAGTGAACAGACCGAATCACATCAAGAGACAACTACGGAAGCAACCACCCATTCCGAAACAACTCAAGAACAAGATCTAAGTAAAAATCAATCCCTTGCTTTCTTATTTGAAGGTTTAGAAACCAAAGAGAGTCCACAACCTTATCAAGCGCAAGAACATCAATTAGTGTTGCGTTCAGTAGGCGATGTGTTAATCCATGATCGTGTTTCTTGGATGGCGGACACCTATTCTGATTTATATCAAAATACTAAGGCAGCGATGTTGAAAGAAGGCTTTACGGAAGCCGATTTTGATTCAGAAGCTGATTTTGATTTTATGCCCATGTTGAACTACATCAAGCCCTATACCGAGTATGCAGATGTCACAGTCGCCAATATGGAAATTATTGCAGCCTATCCCGATTTACCTGTATCAGGCTATCCTAGCTTCAATGCACCGAATGCGATTTTGGGCAATCTAAAAAATATTGGTATCGACATCTTATCCAATGCGACTAACCATAGCTTGGATTGGTCCAGTCAAGGTGTCTATTCATCCCTTCATAATATCCAAAATACTGGGTTAGAATATTATGGCAGTTATGAATCTTGGGAAGACTATAACACCCCACGTATTATTGAGAAAAATGGGATTAAATTAGGCTTTCTGGCTTATTCCTATGGAACCAATGGCGTCCCGGTACCCGCTGGTGAGGAATATTTGATTAATTTAATTGATTTACCGGTGATGTTAGCGGAAATTGAAAAATTAAAACCACAAGTCGATGCGATTGTCGTCTCATTACAATTAGGTGGTGAATATGATACGTTACCAAATGATGAACAATTTTATATTTATCAAGCATTGAGTGATGCGGGAGTAAGTTTAATTTTAGGTGGGCATCCGCATTGTGTACAACCCTATGATTGGTACAATGGTGACCAAACCTTTGCGATTTATTCTCAAGCCAGCTTTTTAACCGGGCAACGTGAACTGGATAATAAAATTGGTGGCATTACGGAAGTGACCTTTACCAAAGATGCGGAAGGTATGGTGAAAGTCGAAAATCCTAAATTCATGCCAACGTTTAATTTAGGTATCGAAGCAGAAAAAATGTATCAAGTGGTGCCATTAGCCGATTATAATTTATATCAAATTCCAGACGGTGAGTTATGGTGGGAGACTATTAAAGAACGGATGAATTATTTTGAAGCGGATGCGAAAGTGATGACCCATCTTGAAACAGCTGCCTCCCAAGAAGCAGAAGATATTAAACGCTAAATTAGGGAGTGGGCAAGAAGT
>NZ_BCQX01000113.1 GCF_001552295.1 Globicatella sanguinis NBRC 15551
CTATCCAAGTTTTATAAATACAAATTGTGAAGGCATACGAAGGATTCATCAATTAACTAGGAATGAAGTTGAGCAATATTTAAATGAAATTAATTTAAAAGGTTTAAAACCTAGTACTGTAACTGGACGAATATCTACTTTGGAAGTTTTTTTCTCTACACTTCAAAGGTTTGATTGGAAGGAATCGCCTTCCAAAATCCTTATTTTTCGAGAAGATTATCCTAAAGTGCCGAAGGCACAACCACGTTATATAGATGAATATGTCCTTGAACAATTAAATGTGAAATTAGATAAATTGGAACCTTATATGGCTGCAATGGTTATGGTACTTCAAGAATGCGGAATGCGTATCGGTGAACTTTGTACATTAAAAAAAGGGAGTGTCATAACAGATAAAGAAGGCGATTGCTTTTTAAAGTATTATCAGTGGAAAATGAAGACAGACATACCATTCCTATTTCTAAAGAAATTGCTGCATTAATATTAGTTCAAGAACAAAGAGTGGCTGATGAACTTGAGGATGGATGTGTATATGTATTTCCACGGAAAGATGGTTCTCCATTGAAGCAGGATACCTTTAGAGTTAAATTAAATAAATTAGCTTATGAAGAAAAGATAACGGACAATAAAGGAGAAATTTTCCGATTTCATGCTCATGCCTTTCGGCATACAGTTGGCACTAGAATGATAAACAACGGAGTGCCACAGCATATTGTTCAAAAATTCTTAGGGCATGAATCACCAGAAATGACTGCAAGATATGCCCATATTTTTGATGAAACTCTCAAGAAAGAGTTCATAAAATTCAAGGAAACTTTGGTGACGAATAACGGGAGCATTCTGGATTTAACTGAAGAAAATACTGAAGCTGACAATACAGATCTTCAATGGTTTAAAAAGAATATCAATGCACAAGCACTTCCTAATGGCTATTGTCGTTTACCAGTAATTGCGGGACCGTGTCCTCACGCAAATGCTTGTTTAGATTGTACTAACTTCTGTACAAGTAAACAATTTCTAAATGAACATGAAGAGCACTTAGACCGAATTAAAGAAATATTAAATAGCGCTAAACAGAACCAATGGCAGCGTCAGGTTGAAACTAACGAACGTGTTAAAAATAGATTAGAGCAGATTATTCATTCCTTAAAGGAGACGAATTAAGATGACAAGAAAGAGTAACACAACTGCTATAATTCAACTTTCAAAAGAGAAGTCGGAGAAAACAAGAATTAGAGTTGAAAAGACCATATCAGAGATGGCAATTAAAAAAGAGAAAATTAACTTTAATTCTGTTTCTGAAAAAGCAAATGTTTCAAAGTCATGGCTTTACAAAAATATAGACATTAGAACTAGAATTGAGACATTAAGAGGGATGCAAATAAGTGAATTAGTTCCCCGTAAACAAAGTAAAAGCCCTCGTTCAGAGGAAGTATTAATAAAGACATTAAAAAGCCGTATAAAGGCATTAGAGAACGAAAATAAGCAATTAAAAGATCAAGTTGAAAAATTACATGGCAAGTTGTTCTAGCCATATTGTGAATCCAATTATTTTCTATTCAAGTATTCACTTGACAAATAACTTCAAAAGAGTATACTGTAATCAAGTGGTCACTTAAATGAGAATGGGGGTGAGAAAATGAATGAGAAGGATACTTGTGAGATTTATTGTTATGACGAAGAAAAGGTAACTCGAATACAAGACGAATTACAAACAGTTGATATCTCCAGTGTTGCCCAATTATTTAAAGCAGTTGCGGCAGAAAACAGGGCGAAAATTACCTTTGCCTTGTTAAAAGGTGAAGAGTTATGTGTTTGTGATATAGCAAATATTATTGGTGTCACGATTGCAAATGCTTCCCACCATTTACGCACACTCCATACGCAAGGGGTTGTTAAGTTTAGAAAAGAAGGAAGATTAGCATTTTATTCGCTGGATGATGACCATGTTGAGCAGTTATTTGTTAATGCATTAGCACATAAGAAAGAAGGGAAAGTAAATGTCTGAACATTTAGTCAAATTATCTGAACAAGAAATGAAAACCTATCGCGTTCAAGGATTTACTTGCGCAAATTGTGCGGGGAAATTTGAAAATAATGTCAAAAAACTTCCAGGGGTTAAGGATGCAAAAGTAAATTTTGGTGCGTCTAAGATCTCTGTTTACGGAGATACAACGACTAAAGAACTAGAAAAAGCTGGTGCGTTCGAGAATCTCAAAATAGCTCCTGAAAAGTCTATACGCAATGTTTCGCAAGAGGTGACTGAAGATACGGAAGAAGAGAAAGTTCCATTTTATGAAAAGTATAGTACATTGCTTTATTCAACTTTGTTTCTTGCTTTCGGTTTTTTCTCTCAGTTTGTAAATGGAGAAGAGAATCTTCTTACAACCTTATTGTTTTTGACATCAATGTTGGTTGGTGGATTGTCACTGTTTAAAGTAGGTTTACAAAACTTACTCCGCTTAGAATTTGACATGAAAACCCTTATGACAGTGGCTGTTATAGGTGGAGCCATTATTGGTGAATGGGGAGAAGTTGCTCTTGTTGTCATTCTCTTTGCTCTCAGTGAAGAACTTGAACGGTTCTCCATGGATAAAGCAAGAAATTCGATTCGTTCTCTAATGGGTATTGCTCCTAAAGAAGCACTCGTTAGACGTAATGAGCAAGAAATAATGATTCATGTCGATGATATTGCTGTTGGGGATATCATGATTGTAAAACCTGGTGAAAAGATTGCGATGGATGGTGTAGTCGTAAATGGCTATTCCGCAGTAAACCAGGCAGCGATTACAGGCGAATCAGTCCCTGTTGGGAAAACAGTTGATGATGAGGTATTTGCAGGTACTTTAAACGAAGAAGGATTACTCGAAGTAAAAATAACAAAACTTGTAGAAGATACAACAATTTCTAAAATTATTCATCTTGTAGAGGAAGCACAAGGAGAACGCGCTCCAGCGCAAGCATTTGTAGACAAATTCGCGAAATATTATACACCGATCATTATGATCATTGCAGCATTAGTTGTTGTAGTCCCTCCTTTACTCTTTGGTGGCAGTTGGGAAACATGGATCTATCAAGGATTAGCTGTTCTTGTTGTTGGTTGTCCATGTGCATTGGTGATTTCTACACCGATTTCGATTGTTTCGGCGATTGGGAATGCTGCGAAAAAAGGTGTTCTTATTAAAGGTGGAGTGTATTTAGAAGAAATGGGTGCCTTAAAGGCAATCGCATTTGATAAAACAGGTACATTAACAAAAGGTGTTCCCGTTGTAACTGATTTTAATATATTGAATAATCAAACGAATAGAGAAGAATTATTGGCAATCATTACTGCATTAGAATATCGTTCCCAGCATCCACTTGCTTCAGCAATCATGAAAAAAGCAGAAGAAGAAAACATTTCATATTCTGATGTACTTGTTGAGGATTTCTCCTCTATTACAGGTAAGGGGATAAAGGGTATTGTAAATGGGACGATTTATTATATCGGTAGCCCGAAACTATTTAAAGAATTATTGACTATAGATTTCGATAAAGACTTTGAGAAAAATGTGACAGCTCTTCAAAATCAAGGCAAAACAGCCATGATTATTGGAACTGAAAAAGAAATACTAGGAGTTATTGCAGTTGCTGATGAAGTTCGTGAATCAAGTAAGGAAATTATTCAAAAGTTACATCAACTCGGAATTAAAAATACGATTATGCTTACAGGTGATAACCAAGGAACTGCGAATGCAATAGGCAGTCATGTTGGGGTATCTGATATCCGAGCTGATCTAATGCCTCAAGACAAATTAGACTATATAAAACAATTAAAGTCCGAGTACGGAAACGTAGCCATGGTCGGTGATGGTGTCAATGATGCTCCTGCGTTAGCAGCTTCTACAGTTGGAATCGCAATGGGTGGAGCTGGCACAGACACAGCCTTGGAAACGGCAGATGTCGCTTTAATGGGAGACGATTTAAGAAAACTTCCATTCACTGTAAAACTTAGCCGAAAAGCCCTTAATATTATCAAAGCTAATATTACTTTTGCCATTGCTATTAAATTTATTGCCTTATTATTAGTCATTCCAGGTTGGCTAACGCTCTGGATTGCCATCCTTTCCGATATGGGTGCAACCCTCATAGTGGCACTAAATGGTTTGCGACTAATGAGAGTAAAAGAATAAAAATTATGTTTAAATAAGAAAGGGATAACATTTGTTATCCCTTTAAAATTTGAATAAATTTCTTTTTCGTCACTTTTTCGTCATATTTTCGATTTGGTGTGTATACGTTGAATCCATGTAGTTAAAGTAAAAGGCTTGATTTTATAGTGTTTTTTATACATTACTATTGATATGACCTAGAGCCAAGTCAGGCAGATATTAATGTTACGAGAAAACTAGTAGAAGTAGGAAAGATAATGGGAATTGAGCTGCTTGACAACATTGTGTAAGGAGATGATGAATTTGTTTCACTCAATGAAAAAGGATACATCTACTTACTGGGTGTATGATGCAATTTGTTATAGAGAGAGTATTTTTACGATATTTGGAAAAGTTAGTTTCGATTAGGCATATCAAACAATGTTGTTCCAATCATTACAATCATTCTTAGTATGAGTATAAAAAATCTCAAGAATAGTTTTCACTTTTCTTGAGATTTCCTTATCGATTGGTTATTAAATTCTATGATATTACCAAAAGTGGCTTTTGGCACTTTAGGTTTTGATATTATCTGGTTAATGGTTGCTGCGTTTGTCTTAACTTCAGCAATGTCAGAAACAAATTTAGGTAAGCGAGTAGCGTTGACACTCGTCACTAAATTCGGAAAAAGCAAAATTAGAACCTTAGCCGTTTTTGTTATTGTGAATTTTTTATTAGCGTTTTTTGTACCGTCCACTACCGCAAGAGCTTCTTTAATTGTACCGATTGCTTTAGTATTACTAGAAGTCTATCAAGCTCTACCGGGTGAATCCAAATATGGAAAACTAATGATGTTACAAGGTGTTCATAATAATGCTTTTGCTACCTCAATGGTTATGACTGCAACCTCTGCTCAAGTCATTGCGGTAGGGTTTATCAACGAACAAGCAGGTGGAAATATTGGTTATATGGACTGGTTATTAGGTTCGATTCCTCAGGCGCTATTAACGGCCATTTTCATGTTTATAATTGGTTCAAAATTATTTAACATCGCGGATAATAGTGGTGAGGATGCCAATCAAATTGTTCAAGAAAAACTTAAAACAGAATTGAATCATTTAGGGAAATTTTCTTCGGCAGAAAAACGAGTCGGAATTATCTTTTTAATCACATTAATCTTATGGGCAACAGGTGATTTTCAAGAGAGTTGGTTTGGTTTTGAAATTTCAACTGAACAAACGGCAGTATTGAGTATGTTATTGTGTTTATTACCTAAAGTTGGCGTATTAACTTGGAAACAAGCTAAAATCAAATGGGATTTAATGATCTTTTCTGCTGGTGCTTATGCAGTGGGGAATGCTTTTAATGATTCAGGTGGTGCTAGCTGGTTAATCGAACATCTAGTCGATGCGATTGGTTTAGACAAATTGAATCATGGTTTAGTAGCTGTAATTTTGATTTTCATTACTGTATTTAGTCATCTATTATTTACCAGTAAAACGGTTAGAACCACTATTTTAATTCCTGCTATTATCACCATCGCAACCACTTTAGGAATGGATCCAGTATCGTTAGCTTTAGCATGTTCATTTGGTATTGCTTCAACGATTACATTACCGCCTCATTCAAAAGTCAATACCTTATATTTTGGTACAGGATATTTTTCAGTACTAGATGAGCTTAAATTTGGTTTAGTGGGATGTTTTGTAAATGCCAGTGTGATTTCAATTGTCTATTTTACATGGCTACAATTGATTATACATTAATTGAGAAAGTTGGTTGATAACATGAAAAAGAAAGTAATCGTCGCCATTGCTGATGGTTTAGGTGATCGTCCGGTAAAAGAATTGAACTACTTATCACCCTTACAGTTTGCCAACACACCTCATTTAGATGAAATTGCTAAAATGGGAAAAAGTGGCTTAATGGATCCGATTAGTCCAGGCATTGCTGTTGGAACGGATATGGGACATTTAATTTTATTTGGACATGACCATCAATTATATCCAGGAAGAGGTCCAATTGAAGCGGCGGGTGTTGGTTTAGATCTCAAAGAAGGAGATATTGCTTTAAGATGTAATTTTGCTACAGTGGATGATACAGGAATTGTCATCGACCGTAGAGCAGACAGAATTAGAGTAGGGACATCAAAACTCGTTGAGGCGATCAATCATACTGTTATTAAGGGCGTAGAATTTATTTTAAAAGAAGCCACGGAGCATCGTGCCGTTTTAATCATGAGAGGAGAAGGGTTATCGGATCAAATTAGTGATTCAGACCCTAAAGCGCCCAATGATGGCTCCCCGTATAAAGAAGTATTACCACTTGATGATTCGGTACAAGCCCAAAAAACAGCAACAGTATTGAATGAATATTTTAAAGTGGTTTATGAAAAATGGAAAAATCATTCTGTTAATTTGAAAAGAATTGAAGATAACAAGTTGCCTGCTAATTTTTTAATTACACGTGGAGCAGGTAAAATGACGAATATTCCTCAATTAGGTAAAGAGATGGGATTTACTTGTAAGGTAATTGCTGGAGAAGATACGGTCCTAGGTGTCGCTAAAATGACGGGCTACCATAATGAAACGGATGAATCTTTTACAGGCAGCGTCGATACGAATTATCCATTAAAAGCCCAAAAAGCCTTGCAAGCCATTGAAGACTTTGATCTTGTTTATGTCCATTTTAAGGCTACTGATTTAATGGGGCATGATAATGATCCACTAGGTAAAGTCGTAGCGATTGAAAAGTATGATGAAATGGTAGGGATGCTTAAAAATAATCTACCTGAAAACACCCTATTAGCACTCTGTGCAGATCACTCCACTCCATGTGAGAAAGGGGAGCATTCAGGAGAGCCAGTGCCAATTGCGATATATGGTCCAGGCATTTTCAGTGATGAGGTAACGCAATATGATGAAGTGAGCTGTGGAAGAGGTATTTTAAATCGATTAACAGGAAATCAATTTGTCTGGACACTCTTTGATTATTTAGAGGTTGTGCCTAAACAAGGGAATTAATAGGGAGTGGGCAAGAAGTAG
>NZ_BCQX01000114.1 GCF_001552295.1 Globicatella sanguinis NBRC 15551
TCTTCAGCTTTCCTAACTGTTTTTTATTTTCTGCGACTATTCTACTGCTTTTAAGGCTTCTACCATATCGATTTTCTTCAATTTTTGATGCATTACGAGCATGACAATTGAAGAGAATAAGAAGGTCATTGCGGCCGAAATCAAGTGACTTGGCCAATTAATGATCGGATAGAAGAATAAATTAGGCATTTGAATTGTTTTTAAAATATATTGATTGAGGATAACACCAAGGCCCAATCCAATCACTGAACCAATCGCAGTTAAAATCAATACTTCATCATAAATATACATGCTGACTTCACGGTTATAAAACCCTAATACTTTAATTGTCGATAATTCTCGTAGTCGCTCTGAAACATTGATATTCGTTAAATTATACAAGACGACAAAGGCTAAGGCGGCCGCTGAAATAATCAATACTAAGGTAATGACATTTAAACTTCCCATTGTTTCTTGAACATTGTTTTCTATCGAATCTAAACTTAAGTAAGTTAACACGGCTTCTTTATCCGAAAAATCTTGTTCTAATTGATGACTATCTGCATTCGCACCATATTGCATCAATAAGGCATTAAAGGTTGGTTCTTCCTCAAAGATTGTTTGATAATTTTCCGGTGAAAGGTAAACATAGTGTTCGATATAATTTTCTACAATTTTGCTGACGGGAATATCTACTTCATTACCGTCATTATCGACTAAATGAAGCATATCACCGACACCGACATTGACATATTCGGATAATCTTTCAGAAATAACAGCACCCTGTTCTTGACTCAAATCAATCAATTGCTCTGGTGTTTGTCTTTCATGAATATCTAAGAACCCTTGATAATCATCTAAAGGCACGATAACCGAAACGCTTTGCACCGCTGCATTAGTGTCGGTTTGCCAATTAGCTGAATGAATTTCTAACGTTTTATCGAGTTCAGAATGGTGGGACACTTCATCAATGACTTGATCTTTTTTTGCTTGTTCAGCATCCTCATCTAAATATAATACCGCATCATAACGTTGTAATTGCTTAAATTGTGTTTCCACTAATCCATCAATCGTGTCGCTAATACCAAATCCGGTGACGATTAACATCGTACAGCCCGCAACGCCTACCAATGTCATGGCATTTCGTCCTTTATAACGTAAAAGATTCCGAATGGTCATTTTACGATTAAAGGAAAGTCGATTCCAGATGAATCCAATGCGTTCAATCATGGTTTTCTTACCTGCTTTAGGTGGTTCTGGTCGTAATAATCGAGCCGGCTGTTCTCTTAAATATTGTAATGGCGTCCAAATCGCTGGAATCAAGGCACAGGATAAGGCAATTAAGGCAACTAACCCATTCAATTCATGCGAACGCACGGTTACCGCACTATCGAAGTGGAATAAACTATTATAAGCATTCATAATCACCGGTGGGAAAATACGATACCCTAATTCAATCCCAATGACTGTCCCAATGACCGTGGCTAATAAGGCGTACATCACAAATTTACTTAGGATGACATGGTTAGGGTAACCCATTTGTTTCATCGTTCCCATGTAATTACGTTGTTCACTAACCATTCGTTTAATCGTTGTAAAGGTCACTAACACCGCAATCGCAAAGAAGAAGAGTGGAAAGACGGTACTAATCTGCTTAATTTGATTCGCATTATCATACAAACTATCATAAGAGTCAAAGCTATCACGTTGATTTAAATAATAAGTCGGTTCTTTTAAGTCATCGACTTCTTTTTGGCCATCTGCCAAATCGGCTTCGGCTTTTTTCAATTCTTTTAAAGCATCTTTTTTCTCTGACTTGAATTTTGCGAGATTTTCTTCATACTCTTTTTGGCCATCTTCTAATTCTTTTTTAGCGTCTGCTAGTTCTTTTTGACTGTCTTCAAGTTCAGTTAAGCCATCAGCTAATTGAGTCTCACCGTCTTCAATTTCTTGTAGGGCAGTGGCTAATTTTTCTCGTCCTGTGGCTAATTCATTGAAGGATGAAGCTAATTGTTCTTTACCCGCATTCAGTTGACTCCAACCATTGTCGAGTTTTTCTCTGGCTGTTGCTAACTCTGATTTTGCATTGTCAAGTTCAGTCTGACCTGCTTGCTTTTCTTTATCAAATTTAGCTTTACCTTCTTGATAGGCTTTAAGACCAGTTGCGTACTCATTCCAACCTTGTTCATAGGCTTTTTGCCCTTTATTTAAAGTCGCTTCGTTCGTTGCGATTTCTGCTTGAGCCGTAGCAAATGCTTGAAGACCAGCTTGTAAGCCTTCAATTTGGGTTTGTAATGAAGCTATGGCCCCGGCTAATTGTTCAACTTTTTTAGCTGTTTCCGGACTAATTAATTGGTTAAGTCCCGCCAATTGTTCTTCTAAAGTTGCTTTTTGACTTTCTAGCTCAGTTACTTGGTTAGTTAACGCCGTTTTTTGCTCTGAAATGGTGCTTAGTTGAGCTGACAGTTCATCGCGAGTAGTTATAAGCGGTGCTAATGTTGCTTGTTCAGCCGTCAGCGTATTATGAGTCTGCGTCACCAATGCTTCAGCTTCTTGTAATTGTGCTTCAACCGTCGCATACTCTGTTGATTCTGGATCTAAATTTTCTAATTGAGTCGCCTGTTCATCGCGCGCTTGCACTGCTTCGTTATAAGCTAGTTGTGCCTGATCAACGATTGCTTGTTGTTCGGTGACCGTTGCTTCCACTGTTGCTAACTCTTCGGTTAAACTACTTTCAGATTCGGCTAATGGTGTTAAATGCTCATTAAGTTCTGCTAATCCTGCTTCCACTTCAGCTATACCGGCATTGACTTGCTTAATTTGTTCGGGAGCAGCTTTAATTTGCGATTCTAGAGTGGTTTTTTGATTGGTCAACTGTGTCAATTGTTGTTGTAAATAAATAACAGTTAACTCCCCTTGAGACGTCGATTCAGCTAATATTTTTTGATTTGTTTGCTCATCAAATTGTCCTTGTTGGGCTTGTGTTTTTAAGTTGCTTAAATTCTCTGCTAAATTCGGAATCTTTTGCTGTAATTCGTTAGCCATTTGTTCTTGGCCTTTCGTTAATTCAGCTTTACCACTTTCTAACGCTGTCCAACCTTCATCTAATTGTGCTTTTGAAGCATCCAGTTGCTCTTTGGCTTCATCTAATTTTGCTTTATTAAGTGACAATTCACTTTGAGCACTACTGATTTTTTCATTAAAGGTTTTTACTCCTGACTGATATTCTGCCAGACCTGATTGATACTCGACTTCACCATTATTTAGTGTTTCTTCTTGTGTTTCAATTTCTTCCAAACCTGATTGATAAGCTGCTTCACCACTTTCAAGCTCTGCTAAGCCATCATGGTATTCATTCCGTCCATCGGCTAATTTGGTAGAGGCGGATGCCCATTCGTCATAGCCTTTGGCCAGTTCTTCACTGCCCGATTCATATTTTGATTGACCTTCTGAAAGTTCATCTTTGGCTGATTCTAATTCTTTTTCCGCACTTGCTAATTCAGCATAGCCTTCATCAATTTCTTTTGCTCCATCTGATAAAGTTAAATTCAAGTCATCTTTTAATTGTTGTAGACGAATTTCTGGACGTTCGGCGAATGCTGCTTCTAAATCACTTTGGACATCATCCATCACTTGATTATATTGGTCAGAATAGGCGCGATAACGACCGGCTTCTGTTGACCAATAAAGGACTTCAGTATAAATATCGCCTGCAACCGCTTCTGGCATCACTAAAACATAGCCATTAATATTGCTAACACCACGACTAATTTTTGAAAAATACAGTGGTGTATCAACAAAACCAGTCACCTTAAATTGGGTACGGGTTAAGTAGGGGGCTTGTAACCCCTCCAAATTGGTGTCTTCATCTTCTTTAGGAGCGGCACTGACTTGTTCTAATTCAACGACATCCCCAATGTTTATGTCTGATTGACGATATTTAATATCCAAGGCTATCTCATCTGCTTTTTGCGGCAATGCGCCTTCCACTGCAAAGAAATAATCTTTATTATTATTAGGATACACTTTAACTCGTTCAGATAATGGGTTTAAGGTGGTCTCTAAAGCTTTTAAGGGGTCTACAGTGAGTCCTTTTTCTTCAATTAATTGAATATCATCCTCATTTAAACCTAAAGTCGATAGAATTTGGCCATCAGGCAAATGATATTGCTCATAAAATTGACGTGCCGTTTCTACCATGGCAGGACTCGTAGCCCGAATGCCGACAAAAAAAGCGACTCCTAATAACATAATGAGTAGAATGGATAGAAATCTCGGCCAAGATTTTTTTATTTCTGTTAAGTTATCTTTCCATATAACTTTATTCATCATTCTCACCTACCATGTAATATCCGCTACTAACTTGGGTTGTTCATTGGCTCGTTCTGATTTTACTTTTCCGTTACGAATCTCAATGACGCGATCGGCCATTTGCGCAATTGCTGAGTTATGAGTAATGACAATCACGGTTGTATCGGAGTTACGCGATGTATCTTGCAATAACTGTAAAATTTGTTTTCCTGTCTCATAATCTAAGGCACCGGTCGGTTCATCACATAATAATAATTTGGGTTGCCCCGCAATCGCCCGAGCAATCGAAACTCTTTGTTGTTCCCCACCTGATAATTGCGCCGGAAAATTGTCTAAGCGATGCCCCAGTCCGCAATCTTCTAGTACTTTTTGAGCATTCATACCTGATTTTGCAATTTGGATCATTAACTCGACATTTTCCTTAGCAGTCAAATTAGGAACTAAGTTGTAATTTTGGAAAACAAAGCCAACAGAATTGCGTCTATAAGTGGTTAATTTGCGTTCACTATATTGCGCAATATCCTCGCCGTCAATCAAAACTTGACCACTGGTCGCTTGATCCATTCCACCTAAAATATTCAATGTAGTCGATTTTCCGGCACCTGATGGTCCTAAAATGACAACAAATTCGCCACGTTCAATCGTAAAGTCAATGCCATCATTAGCTCGAGTCACCACTTCTCCAGTGTGATACTCTTTGACCACATCTTTAAATTCAATATAACTCACTTTCTCACCTCATTTATGCTACTGTGCTCGATAATAAACCAAAACTTTTAAATATTGACTCGCTTCATCAGCAGACGTTGGATAGTCATCCGGTAAACCAAATGATTGAATTAAATAATATTCTCCTGCTGCTGCAAGAGCTACTTGGTTCATATCATCCATAAATAGTTCTTTAGGGTAACCACTATGATTGGTACTTAATACACAAAAACCACCGGGAGCTGTTAGTTCAAACAAATCTGCCGCTAATTGACGATAATCGGTTTCTGCTCTAAATAAGTAATCTTTCGTGCGAGCAAAACTAGGTGGATCACAAACAATCCAATCAAAAGTTCGTTGATGACGTTTTGCATATTGAATATAGTCAAAGACATCCATGACTCGAATCTCATGATTTTCCGTTGGCGCTTCGATCTGATTCAAGGCAAACTGTTCAGTCGTTTTTTCTAAACTACGATTCGCTACATCCACACTGATTGTATGCTTAGCTCCTCCCACAGCGGCCGCTACCGAAAAGCCACCGGTATAGCTAAATAGATTTAATAAACTCGCTCCGGCTACTTGACTTTGAATAAATTGACGTACTTCACGTTGGTCCAAAAATAAACCGGTCATCCATTCTGAACCTAAATAAATCGCATAACGAATATTGTTTTCTAAGATTTCAATCGGTTGTGGCGCTACCTCGCCATAAGTATGTTCAATCGGTTGTTCTGCTTCAATCAATTTGAACCGTTTGGTTTCATAAACGCCTTTAATTTGCGGTAAAAAGTATAATAAGACTTTGATAAAGGTTGCTCGTTCGGCAAAGACTGCGCGATTATACCAGTTAATTTGAATAAAACCATCATACCAATCGATGGTGAGGCCACCTAAACCATCGCCTTCACCATTAAACAGACGAAAAGCTGTCGTTTCTTCACTATCAAAAAATTCTTGGCGTTTTTCAATCGCATCTTCAATGACATTTTCAATAAAATCTTGATTAAAATAAATGCGTTCATGATCAGTAAAGACCCAAGCAATGCCTTTATTTTGATGACCAACAATAGCTTTCGCAATAAATTTTTTATCATTATCTACTAGTTGTAAAATCGTGCCGTCACTTTGACCCGCTGCAGCTTCTTGATTGACGAAGTCTTCAGCTTGTAATAAACATTCGCCTCGCTCAATCCTTTCAATCGCTTGTTGGGTTAATTTATGTAATCTCATATAGTTCTCCTCTATACATTTAATCATCTTGGTGTTACAATAGTAACACCAAGTCGATTTTTGTGCAATAAATTTTGATTGTGTTGTGACAGATTTTGAAAAAATGATACATCTTTACCTAAAGGGAGGTAAATTTTATGAAAAACAATAATCAAGAATTAAATCAATTAACAAAAGATTCTTTAAAAACAGCCTTAATGCAACTTTTAGCTGAAAATTCTGTCGAAGAAATTAAAGTCACTTCCTTAACTAAAAGAGCCGGTGTCTCGCGCATGGCTTATTATCGTAACTATCCATCCATCACTGCCTTGTACCATGAACTTTATGATGATTATTTCAGACAATTTTTCCAATCAAATCTAAAATACTTAATTGATAATCAACAACAAACATTTTGGGTGGCACTCTTTGAATTTATCTTTGAACATCAAGAGGCGGCTAAAGTATTATTGTCAACTAAAGAAAATCCCCATTTTTTAGACTATTTAAATCAAGTTTTTTGTAATCCAATTGAACATATCACCGATCGCTATCTGATACGGGGCGTGGTCGGTAGTGTGTTTAATGTGTTAACAGAATGGGTTCAAAATGAGTTTGATTTAACACCGGCTGAAATTGCCCCTCTATGTGTTAATTTAACTGAAAATGTAAAAATCGAATCCCAACCTTTTACAACCATACAAAAATATGGAGAACAAGCGCCGTAATCGTTTAAAAAAGACTCTATACTTTTTGGTAACAGAAAATTCTCTGTTGATTCTCATCGATATTCTTGGGGAGATAGGCAGAAATGGCTCGGTCATATGTATTGGTTCTCTTGGACTAATAGACAGAAATAGCTTGGTCATTCACCCCTATTTTATCAATACAAAAAAGACAATATCTTTAGCGTTAA
>NZ_BCQX01000115.1 GCF_001552295.1 Globicatella sanguinis NBRC 15551
TTACCGACCGAAGGACTGAACAATAATGAACATTGGAAAGAAAGAGAGGTAGTGGAGATGGAAAATGCAGAAAACAAGCGAAAGCTTGGCAAGATGCAAAGGGGTAAGACGGAATCGAAAGAGTATGCATCTGTGAAGAGTCAATCACTAGGAGAAACTTTATTATTAAAGAAATGTAAACAGCATGGTATTCCTTTTCTTAATGGGAAGTATTGAAATAACAAGAAGAAAGGGATAGATATTCAAAAACTAATTGTAAACTATCCAGTAGAGCAGTTTAGTCCAGAGTTCAGCTTTTTTAGGCGAAATTCCCTCTAATATATAAATGAATGTCAAACTAACTGACATTTTAAATCTTTTTCATGGTAATATGGGAATATTACGTATAAAGGGAGAAGATTGACATGCAAGTGCCAATTCTTTACGAAGATAATCATTTACTAATGGTAGAGAAACCAGTTAATATTCCAGTGCAATCGGATCAAAGTCGTGACAAAGATTTATTAACGATATTAAAAGAAGATATAAAAATTCGCTTTAATAAACCAGGGAATGTCTACTTAGGTCTAGTGCATAGACTGGACCGGCCGGTTGGTGGGGCAATGGTATTCGCCAAAACATCCAAAGTTGCTTCACGACTATCGGTCCAGGTGAGACGCAATTCGATGACGCGTAAATATTACGCAGTCGTTCATGGGAAGCCTTCCAAAGATCAAGGTCAGTTAACTGATTACTTATTAAAAGATACGCGAAAAAATATTGTGTCGATTGTTCCTTCTGACCATAAAGAAGGAAAAAAAGCAGTTCTTACCTATAAAGTCTTAGAAAGTAATGATCAATTGTCTTTAATAGAAGTGCAACTCCAAACTGGACGGCCTCATCAAATTCGTGTCCAACTAGCAGGGATGGGCACGCCAATCTGGGGTGACCAAAAATACGGTCAAAAATTCAGCAAAGTAGGCCAGCAAATTGCCTTATGGGCACAGGAGCTTTCGTTAGAACACCCAACAAAGAAAACTGAAGTGAGAGTACAATCCATGCCAAAACAGGAATTTCCTTGGAATTGTTGGGAAAGTATTCATTTACAAGCCATGGCATGACATATTCTTAAACCGAGCATTCATGTAGATGTTAACTTAAAAGCGAGCCACTATATTAATTGAAAATTGAGCCGTTTTTGATAGAAAATAACCCTATTGAATAATAAAATAGGGGGAATATCAGGAGTGATTCGAGAAAGAATAAGTCAACTAGACAACTGGGAATTAGAAGAGGACAAACGCACAAGTAAATCAAATAAATTCAAAAACTTTAAAGAAGCCAAAGCTTCTACAATGAAGTTGTCGTCCTCAAAGGGGAAGCCAACCAACATCCTGATATTCAATTATTTTATGAACATGTGATAGTGGATTTAGAAACTCATGAAGAAGATGGGTTGACAGCCAAAGGCTTTAACTTAGCTCAACTCAATGATGACATTAAATGATAAAGGAGTCAAAGCTATGCAAGTAGTGTTTCATATCAATGAAGAAGAGCGATGGCATATGGTTCTTTCGAATGTAAATAATTTTTTAGCTGAAGTAGGGGATGCGAAAATATCCATCGTTGCGAATGGTCATGCGGTGAATTATTATCTCAAGGATGAATTAAGTGATAAGATTTTGAATCAGGTAGATGTGGTGGCTTGTCAGAATTCCTTAAATAAACATAAGATCAATAAAGACCAAATAAATTCACTCATACGTGTGGTAGATTCGGGCGTTGTTGAGATTGCTAAGAAACAAATGGAAGGATATGCTTATATTCGTCCCTAAATAAGTAAAAAAATTCTGGGTCTCTTGTTGGGATTGACTCAGAATTTTTATTTAATCAAATAGTTAACTAATGGTTTGATAAGCTTGGAATAAAATAAACAAGCTAGTTGCAATTAAAATGAGCGCACTCACACCGACATATAATTTAACTAAGGGACCTGGACTGGCATCTTTAATGACTAGACTTATCAACACCTCCGAGATAGATTCGATGTTGAATAGTAACAATAATCCAATCACTGACATGATGATAAAGAGTGCAAGTCCCCATCTTGTCGCCGACCAGATAGTTTGATTTCGGTCTTTAATTTCAGACTGGGCTTGTCGAATTAATAAGGTTAAGTTAGCAGGGCTTATCACATCATCTCCGCCCTCTGATAAGGTGTAAGAAGTAGTACCGTCCTGATTACTCATTTCTTTATAATTGTATTCGCTAGTTCCAATACGAATCTGTTGGTTAGCGAGATTCACTTGTGCACCTTGGACTTTTAAGTATTCATCATTTATCGCGTTGGCAGTGAGATGTTCCGCATTAAACTTAGATATTTCCATGAGTTGCTGTTCAGATAAGTTCGTAAAGTATGGTCCTGTGGTAGTCGTTGGGTTCAAGGACGAGATTTTATCACGAAATCGATTAGGAGGAACGTTGGCATATACAATCATATTATCGGAGAGTTTGCTATGAACAGGACGATTGGTTTGATTTTTCGCAAACCCGACAAAAATTACTGACAGAACAGCAACAACCAATAAACTGAAAGTCAGTTTTCTATTCATTTATATCGCCTCCTAAGCTGTAGATTGTTTGCCCATTTTGTTTGATCGTTATCGGAATCAACATGAGGGTTTTTCTGTCTATTAATTGTATTCCCAAATTATAGGCTTGAATCTCAACAGGCTCATCGATATTATAATCAAGGTCACCTATATAGACCTGATATTGAAAATCCTCGTTACTATTGGGCTCGAGGATCAACCAATTATCAGGAGAGTCCAATAAAATGTCTCCTGAAATTTCTAACACCTCTTTGTGGTAAGGAAGGGCATTAAGTACTTGAATAACCTTATCTTCATAATGTTTTTTTAAGTTAGCATCACTACCAAAAACTTCGCCAATATTTGAATGGTTATAGTTAGTTTGGGCAAAGATTTTTTCAACTGGGTTGATTTGAGGGACTGTTGCTTCATGCATCGTCTCGGATGGTATCAAGACTTGTCTGGCTTGGTTGTCAGGTACACTTAAGATATAGTCTAGCTGAACATCCTCTAGTTTGTATCGGATGCGTCGTGACATACTTATGGTATTATCAGTGAAACCTTCGCGTCTAATAACGATATCACCAAGTTCTGTATTACCTTCTTCGGTATAGTTGTCAAAGGCAGAATTAATCTCTTCCTCAATTAAATTAGGGTTCAGTAGCTTAGCGAATAGGTGGAAGTAAGATTTAATCATTGGGAGTTGATTCGCTTTAATATCCGGATTATCTTCTTCATAATCGTGCGTAAACCGTAGCTCAATGGTTTGGTATGATGAAGTTTCTCCACTGAATAGATAGAACTCATTCAACCTTCCTAATTCAGCCAATTCAGTCGGATAAAAGTAAACGGTACTTCCCCAAGCACTCAGGTGGTTTTCCGTCAAATCAAAGCCAAAAGTTTGTTGAAGCTCATATAACAAGTTATTGATATACATGCGGTCGAGATAGACCGTTGCATCTGAATTGGAATGTTCGTAAATACTAGGAAATTCTTTAGTTGAATCATAAAACGAACCAGATAAATTAGTTAACTCTTCATCCTCAAAGGTAGTCAGTGGGAAATTGAATCGTATCTCAATTTGGTTAACATGTTTGTTGGGATTAGACGAATCATTCAATCCATAGCTGTGAAATTCATGACCATTTATTGTAGCTTCGTGATTCTCATCCAATTGGGCTTGCCATTGGTTATAGAAACTTTGTAAATCTGCTGAATTCATATTAGGTTCAATTAATTGTATTAATGTCAAAAAGGTATTAAAATCAATGACTTTATTGGAGGATAGTCGTTGATAGATATACAGTTCATCTCCCTGCATGCCATCCCATACAGTAATCGATAGATTAGCATCATTCTTAGTAGGAATCATTACAGTAGAACCCGCAGAATGAGCATGAAATTCGGATAGAAATTCCTCATTCGAAGTAATATTGAAGGTTGCTTTAATCTCTTCAATGATTCGGTTAGTTAAGCCACTATGAGAATAAGGTCTAGCATTGTAAGAGGGATCGGCATCAAAAATTGATGACATCGTTTGTGCCTGTACACACAATGGACTTATCAAGCTCAACAAGATTAGGCAACTGATTATCTTTTTCACCGCTATCATCCTTTCATTTTAATTTATCTATAGAATTATCATATACTAAAAGAAATCGTTTTTCTGATTTTACACTTTTAAAAAATTGACTTTGTTGACTTGTTTTAAACGGTTTTTAATTTTGTAGAGAGTGAGCAAAACCTTTTTAAATTCTGTTCAGGCGTATCTATTTAATTCAAAGCGCAGTGGTTGAGTGGTCTCAATCTGCGTCTTAACGTGGTTTGGCAATAAATGCATGGGTATTAATGATATAATCACTGTCTTTAATCGGCTTGAATTCTAATTCACTGACTTTCAACTCATTCAAATCGTCTAAGGCTTTGAGTTCCACCGATGGATTTAACTCAACTTTGGCGGTCAGTTTATACCATTCATTCCCATTATGGAAGGCCCAAGATACATCTGTAAAAGAGATTCTATAGGAATAATGAAGGTGTCTCATAGGACCAAAAGCATCAATTAATTCTATTAACTGTATGATCGGAGGATAATCCTCATCTTTACTTAACAAATCATTGAACTTATTAAAACTCTCTTGAATGTCGTCAAACTGATAGCTAGATGGGCCCAATTCTCGTCCCAAATGTCGTTCCATATAACGTAATTGTACGCCATCAAAGGTCTCCCAGAAAATGAATCCCAAGTAGTTAATAGGGGAAGAGTCAGTTTCTCCGGTATCAAAATAATGAATAAATTTATCTCTAGCTATAGGGAAATTCCAGCCATTTTGCTGAATCTTTCGACTAGGTGGAAGTTGATTAACATATTGAGGGTAGTCTTCGATGAATAACCCTTCTGAGCTTTTGTCAGATTGGTAGAAAGTATCCACAAGCGATAGGAATAAGGTATCTAATTCTTCTTTGTCATAAGCCTCACCAGAAACATCTTCCATAACATATTCAATAATTGCCTCATCCTTTTCGTGAAAGCTTAGAGTATCATGGCCAATATCATATTGATAGACCCTATCAGCAGAGGGCATGTTATCGAAAGAAATAATCTGGTCCGCTTCACCAAAAAGAGCTTGAATATGTGAAGTATTGATTTCTGTTACTGTGTCTTCTTTTTTGTCTGGAGGGGTCGCATCGTCAAAGTAATTATCCAATACTAGCAGACGCTCTCTCAACTCGACTTCAGAAGACACAGTTTGACCATCATAATGTTCAATCGCTTTCAAAAAATTAGTGTTCGCAATAGCGTCAGGGTCATGGTTGCCTACATCGATAAAAAACTTCAACGGCCCAAGAAATATATATATTACAAAAGCAATAAACGTTAGCATAACTAGCCAAAAGAAATACTTCATGAGTTAAACCTCCTTGTATGCTTAATACTCACTTCCATTATAACCTTCAATCGTATTGTCAAGAAATAATATACTCATAATAAATCCTGAGCATATCAGTATCTAAAAAAGGCAGACCCATCATGACCTGCCAAAATTTATTTAATTTAATTATTCTTCAGTGTTTTCGCTTTCTGATTCAGATTCTGAGCTAGTTTGACTATTAGAAGAGTTTATTGTTTCTTCTTCATCCGTTTCGGCATCAGATTCTGAGCTAATTTGACTATTAGAAGAGTTTATTGTTTCTTCTTCATCTGTTTCTGAATCAGATTCTAAAGTAGTTAATTCATCTTCAGTAACCCATTTATGTGTTGATCACTAATTCTGAACTTTCAGTATTAACATACTCCATTATACAAGCTATCCATCATTCCAAAGAGGTCTAGTTCCCTTAACACTTTCTTTAATGGATTGGCAATCTTTATGAACTGCTTTAATATAAATCGATTCAGCTACAGACATCTTTCATTTTATCTAAGATGGCTTCAAGCCGCTTTTTATTGTGACCAACGATGGCTACTTTAGCTCTTTTTTTAGCGTATATTAGGGAGGTTATTTCACCAATACCGGAAGTTCCAGCATAAATTAATGTAACTTTGTTATCGAGTTTATCGATGTAAAACATACTTTCTAATAATGACTATCTTTTGAAAATACAATCTTAATTAGTCTTATTTTTGGTGTGATTTGACGTGCAATTGTTTTACGCGTTCAGCTAATTCCGGAGCAGGTCCGTCAACGTTCGCATCAAGGATGACATCTTCAATCGCTAAGTTTTTAACTGGTGAAGGCTCAACACCTAATTCTTTCTGCCAAGCTTGTAATTGCTCTGAAGAACATGCATAGACAATACGTCCTAAGCCTACCCAAGCATGAGCTGCTGAACACATGGGGCAATGTTCTCCAGAAGTGTAGACAGTCGCCGCGGCACGCTCTTCAGGAGATAAATTCTCAGCCGCCCAGCGTGCGATAGCGAATTCTGGGTGTTGGGTCGAATCTCCACCAGATACATGGTTATAATCTTCAAAGAGAATTTCTCCCTCTTTAGATACAAGAACCGAACCAAAAGGCTCATCACCTTCGTTCAGTGCCGTCTCTGCTAAGTCAACACAACGCTCTAAGTACTCTAAATCTTTTTCACTTATCATGTTAAATCCCTCCTTTTCTCTTATTCTATCAGAGTTTGTAATTATGTCACTTGAATTGTTGAAGACCGGTGCAATTATGGATTTTAAGAGTTTGGGCAAAACTTTTTAAATTCTGTTCAGGCATATCGATTTAATTCAAAGCGCAGTGGTTGAGTGACCTCAAACGACGTCTTAATGAGGTTAGGCATAAATTTGATAGATTCAATCAAGTTATTGCTCGTTAAATAAAAGCGTAGTGGTTGAGTGGTCTCAAACGGCGTCTTAATGAGGTTAGGCATCAATTTGATAAATTCAATCAAGTTTATTGCTCGGTAATTAAAAGCGCAGTGGTTGAGTGGCCCAACCTGCGTCTTAATTTAGCTGAGATTAATCTTGAAAAGTCCAGTCAAATTAATGCTTATTCATTTATAGCGCAGT
>NZ_BCQX01000116.1 GCF_001552295.1 Globicatella sanguinis NBRC 15551
CCATTGTTAGTTATAAATAAGAATTGTGGACCATATATAAACCGTTTCGATTTACCTGGTGGAAGTTTGGAAGATGGCGAAACTTTATCTGAGGCAATGAAACGAGAATTCCTTGAAGAAACGGGTATTGAAATTGAAATTATAAAAAATATTGGGGTTACGGATTTTAAGCTACCTTGGATGTGGAAAGAGTTTTCGGATGTTCACCATATTGCCGTCTATTACCTTGTGAGAAAAGTTGGTGGGAAACTACAAACACCCGAACAATTTGAAGGGCAGGATTCATTAGGTGCCGTGTGGGTAACAGAAAATGATATTTCTTTTGAAAATGCTTCTCCATTAGTTGTGAAAGCATTTGAATGGTTAAAGACAGGAGACTTAGGAATAGACGCTCATGTTTATACGGATTGGAAGGTTCTAAAATAAATAATCATTATTCCCGAACCGGGCGTGATTGTGGAAGAATAATAAAAATCATTCGTTTCAATTTCCTAGAGATAAATGTCTTACATAAATTATTTTTTATCAAAATTTTAACTCTTTTTCCACTCAACAGAAAAAAGCCCCTTCTCAGGAGCTTCTCTTATCGACCGCATTCGCTGTGCAGTTACAGTGCCAACTTTTTCCATTTCCTAATCTTAGTTCTAATTGTGCCAAAGGGAGACACTGTGCTCACATGAATAAATTTATAGACTGGCCATACTGCGGTTTTAGTGGCTTCATCTGCCCAGTCTCTCATATGTGGATTGAATAACTCTTCTTCGTTTATGCATCAATCTATCTTAACTGGCAAAAGGTCTACCCTTGCCATGGTTATATTTGTTTTAATGTAGATTTTGGCAATACTAGGCATAAGCATGAACATAATCGCCTTCACTACAGCTAAAGAAGATAAGTAAAGCTTCTATGATTATGTATATGGCAATGGGATGGATATCAATTGTCCTTATCTATCCGATTTATAAACATATAGGCATATGCTATATTTGGTATTTGCTACTTGGAGGACTTTTCTATAACATTAGGCCAGTTTTTTTATTCAGTAAATATAATTTCCATACAATCACGCCATCTGGCAGAACTTTAGACTTACAGCAGCCTTTGTCATGTTTTATGGCAACTATCTATTTTTAAAATAAGGAGAAATAAATGATTAATTATAAAAAAGTTAGCGTAACAGCAGAAGATTTAGTCCTGGAAGAATTGCTTGAGTTATCAGAAGCGTGGGCAGAGGAAAATTGTTGCCCTGCATACTTTAAGAATGATCCAACAGAATTTATTAATCGCGATATATATGTAGCTGTTGAGGATAATCGTATTGTTGCGTATGCCTTTGGACATATCAGTGTTCAAAAAGAAGAAACCTCATATAATAAGATTGGGGAGAAAGCCTTTGAGCTTGACGAGATCTATGTTATTCACACACATCGTAATAAAGGCATAGGAAAAGAACTTTATAGATTTTTAGAAAATGACGTGCGGGATTATGTTGAAGTAATTGGAGTTATTGCAACATCGCATCAATATAATAAGCTTCTAAAATTTTACATTGAAGAGTTAGATTTTCAGTTTAATCACGCATTATTAGTAAAACGAACACATGAATAATTCACACTTTTTTAGGAATTAGATTTTTTTAGTAAATGATTTGAAATAAATTTGAATCGCAGAATTTATACTTAGCACTTTTTTTTGCGCTTTGTATTTTATATAATAAAGCACAAAAGTGAACTGCCCCCTAAGTTAGATTTTTGTCTAACTTTTTTTTGGGGGGTAGTTTACTTATCAACTTTTCTTTTCAAGCAAGACCACACACTCCGTATGTGTCGAGTATAAGAGTTGGATTGGTTTTGATATGTTGGATAGGGAGTATGGTTGGCGAGATTATTATTTACCTTCATTCTTGACCTCTTGCTCCAGTGCTTTAATTGTCTGCAAGTAATCCTCTTCCACTGGCGACAAAGTATTCTTTTGATACTCACGATACTCTTTCTTCGCTTTATCCATGGCCTGTTGGTGACTGATCTTGCCTGCGGATTGCAGGACAGGTCGGCCAGTCACACTGAGGACACGATCCAAATGGTCAACGTAATCACTCATATGCATGGGATTATGTTGTATAGCTTGAACCTCAGCAAAATCAAAGTACCCAGAAACTAAGTTGTTCAAAATTTTTAATTCATCTTCCTTTAAGTAGTTCTTAGCCACTTGAATATCTTTCAGAGTCGGAATGGCACCTGCAAAGGTAGTCAGTCCCATAAAAGGTTGGCTTGCATCAGCTCTTTGGTAAATCACCTCAGCAGCCGTTTGTCCATGAGCTGCATAATGTAATTTATTCTGAACCATCTTGAAGAAAGTGATAGATTCTTGGCTCTTTGGATCATAATCAACACTGGTTGCATATAAATCTAGGACTTGTCGGTACATGACTTTTTCTGATGAGCGAATATCACGAATTCTGTCCAATAGTTCTTTCCAATAATTACCGCCAGCTTGCCCCTTAAGCCGCTCATCATCCATAGTAAAGCCTTTAATGATATATTCCTTCAATCGCTCAGTAGCCCAGCGACGAAAGTGAGTGGCGACCTTGGATTGAATGCGGTAACCAAGGGAAATGATCATATCCAAGTTGTAGTGTTTAACTTGATAATTCTTTCCATCCGAAGCAGTTATTCGGAATTTCCGAACAACTGAATCTTCATCTAGTTCGCCTTCGTTTATTATGTTTTTTATATGCTCGCTAACATTAGCTTTACTAGACTGAAATAAGTCAACAAGTTGTGCTTGTGTCAACCAAACTGTTTCATCTTCAAGTTTAACATCTAATTTACTAGTTCCATCTTCACTTTGGTAGATGATGATTTCCCCGTTGCTATCATGTTCCATCATTCGTAACTACCTCCTTCATTAATCAATTTAATCGATTTTTCCCGTTTAGGTCACAATTACTTCCTTCTAGGGGTATTATACCAAAAAGCAATGCATAGGGCATAGACCCATGTCACTGCCGCTACATAGGTCTACATCTCTCTTATTTCAAAGTTATTTTAAAGGTGGTTCTTCCAATAAATTTTGAGGGCAATTGCTATTAGTATCTGCCCTATTCCTACAATAACCAAAGTATAGAAGATTGTATCGTTGAAGAAACCTACCAAAATTGCACAAATTAGGGTGATGAAAGATAAAATTGGGATCACATGGAGGCCAGATTTCATTTGAATTAACGCTTCTCTTTCATCATATTCTCTGATATAAACTTCTTTTAGAACGTCTCATCTTTAAGCATCTTCCACAATTTTCCTAATTGAAAGACGCAGACTAATTCTTTCCCAATAGAAAGACCTGTTGCAAACCCTCTAACACTCTCTACCGTTTGCCCCCTATCCTTCAAAAGCACATTGCCAATGATGACAAATACGAGGGCGACGGCAATAAGCGCTTGATAGACGCTGACCCGATTCTTAATTTCCCTCCGATACTTCTCCAAGTTCATGATTCATCCTCCTCATCAAATATAAAAACATCCTCTATCCTAAAGCCGAAATATTTAGAAACTTTATAGGCTAACGGCAAGGAGGCAATATACTTGCCTGTCTCAATCGAGGTAATGGTCTGCCGTGTGACGCCAACGATATCTGCTAGTTCAGCTTGAGATAGCTTCTTCTCTTTTCTCAATTGAGGGATCTTCGTCTTCATTTGTCCTCCTTTCGTATTCTATCATTTGCATAGTGACCTTTACATTTATAGTAAAGTCAACTTTGCGTTTTATGTCAAGTAAGCTTTGCACCTCGAAGCGAAAATAGTTCTCCTTTCCACTCATCTCTTCAACTAACAAAAGAGCCCCTTCTCAGGAGCTCTTCTCAACTTCATAAACCTCTACAAACCCTATTTCGATCAGCTTTTCTTTTCAATCACCTACGCTATCGCTACAGACCTGACGCTGTAACTCACTTCGTTCGAACAGCCTCAAGCAATACCACTGCCTCAGCAGCCGATTACATCCAATCATTTTCTCGCTTCGCTCGTCATTCTAGGGCAATCCGTGCTTGGGTTGTTCCGTGCTCTATACACTTTACTTTTGGCTTTCATTAATTATCTCTTTTGCTTGATGCAAAATAGGCAGTTCTCTGTTTGCTATAAGTGTTCCTAACCTTGTATTTGCCCTATTTTCATATTCTCGAACAGCTTCGTCATATGTCAATTTTAATGTAGATAAATGAAGACTTTCTATTTCATCCAGAGTCAAATTCTTTTCTCCGAATGACTTTACTTTGCACAAGAAATAATTATTAATATTATGCCTGTGAATCAGATTGTAATAATCGCTTACAACTCCGATTTTGCAAATTATTTCTACAGATATACCAAGTTCTTCTTTCAATTCTCTTTGAATGGCGGTTTGTAAGTCCTCGCCTATCTCAACTCCGCCACCCGATGTTTCAATCAATGTTGCTTTTCCAAAATCATCATCTCGTTCTACTCTTACAAAATAGAACAAACCGTTTTCATCATAAACTATTGCTCGGGCAATATTTCTGTCATGATCAACATATTCAAATTGCCATTGTGTATCCTGCAATTCAATATTTATTTGCTTATTCAACATATATTTTTCCTCAATAAAGTAAAAATCAACTCCGTATAAATCGGGATTTACAAAACCTTCATCTTTCTTTTCGTTTTAATGATAGCTTTACATTTTTCATCTATTGCAAGCCAAAACATATCATCACGATAGATTTCTTCAAATTTAATAATTTTCACACTTTTACTCCTGTATTTTAGTCAACAGAACCACACACTCTGTATGTATCGGGGTTAAGCTATTGATTCAATTTTATATGGTGAGTGCGTAGCTATGCTGAAATAGAGTCTACTTGTTCTTCTAATTCTTTTATACGATGATTAATTTTTCTTTGAACTTCAGAATCCCAGCAAGGTCTCTCCGAACCCAGCCAAACCTTTAATTTCTCAATCTGGGTTTCTGTTAGATTAATATTATTAAGATTGTGTTTTCTTATAAAGATTGGTCTTTGTTCCAGAATTAAAATCCTTCTTACAGGATTAAATCTAATTAACGATGAAAGACCTTTATCACCAGTTAATAAATATGGAATTTTTAATGAATCAAATTTGCCGTACTCTAATTCCATTATCATCTCAATATACCTAATATGGCTTAGATCCCACGCCATACCAGATAGTTTTCCTAATTTGTTTTTCGTGTTCTCTTTGACATTCAAAAATCTTTCTAAATGACGATTATTGTTCAAATATAAAACCGAGGTAATTATTTCATTTTCAGCAAGAATTGGAATTTCTTCGATGATGAAATCTATTAAATCATCAATTTTATTAGTGTTATTTGCATATGTATTCTTTATCAAAAATGTTTTTAATAATAAGATATAAGCCAAAGTGTAGTACTTAATTATTGGAGTTCCTAAATAAATATCATTAGATATGTTACTAAAACGCATATCCGCACCTTGCAAAATTGCTAATTTATCACGTTCATAAGCTTTTGCTATCGTTCCATCTTTTGATGGATCATAAACATCTAATGTTTCTAATGCTTGCAATGACTTATGAATATCATATTTATTTAGTTCATATCTATTGAGCTGCGTCTCTATTAAATACGGATTAACATCTATTCGCATTCTCTTCTCTTTGACATAATTAATTGCTTCAATAAGTGCCTGGTTGTTAGACCTATTTTTAAATATGTCACTAACGATATGGCCTATCACATTCGAATCAATGCTTACCATATAATCTACTTTTATTTCAATAGTATCTTGGTTCAAAATTTGTTTACTCAGTAATAATGTTTTTGAGAAATCCATTACACTATCAAGAAAAAACTTATCACCAAAAGATTTAGGTTCCATCATGGAGCTACTTGCTTTATCAGACCAATCCAATAAAACTAAATCATCTGGAAAATCATCACTCAAAATTATACGAATCAAATCCTCACCAGTAGCCATCGCTAAATAACTTTTAAAATCTAGCTCCATTAGACATACCCCGCTCTCTTTCTCGAATGTATCATTTCATTATTTCTATTATAAACCAAAGAGAGTCACAGCACCATGCTATCCATACACAGTGATAGTGTCAAATTATTGTTGGTTTTCCTCTACCATACTTTTATATTTCCCTGAACCCAGTTTCATGGATTCCATATTTTAACCGGCGCCTTTGGCACCGTGCCTCCATCCGCATTCAGTTCGTCGCCGCTCGCTTTCGTTATGAAGACGGGGTTCACTCTATTGGATTTCAATAACCAGCGATGGTCTCAAAAATCTGTCGACTCCGTGTGTTATTGGAGTAGTGTAAGATCGCTACTTTACCACTCCATTCATACTGGCGGGCGTATTTTCGCCCCACACGGCCATCTAATTTATTGACTCTTCGTTCTCTTTCTGCTGTTTTTGTTTGATTTCTTACCCAAACTTTTAAATCACCACCATTTAGGTCATAAGCACGCGCTTTAGCGATGTTTTCTGCGCCTGTTGTACTCCATCCCAGAGGTCTCGAACTTAAACGAGCACTTAACCAATGGCTAACGTGACCTTCGGCACAACAACCGATATATTGCGACTCTCTTTGTCTTTGGATTGCATCCCAATTGCCTATTAGATAGCGGCGAACCTTTTGAAGCGTTTGTTTTGAAGATTCGGGTAGCGACGGATCGCTGAGTCGCACTTTGAAGTAGTCCTGTAGATAGTCTTTTTCACCTGTATGAAGCCAGCGATGTAACGTGGCGTATAAATGTTCAGTACTGATACCAACGCATGCCTGACGAAGGTATTTCACCGTATGATAAGGGTCAAGAACAAAGTGCGTCTGAGTCGGGAGATAGTCCAATCCTTTCTTAATCCAGTGAGCCCCGTCACCACTTAAATAAAGGGTCGGACAGGCCGCAAAATCATATTGTTGGTCGAGATAGTAATAGACGTCTTCCCACAATTCTTCGCTATCTTCGTATAAGCCTGTGAATATGCGACGAACATTTAATGCTTTTCGATCACTTGACCC
>NZ_BCQX01000117.1 GCF_001552295.1 Globicatella sanguinis NBRC 15551
TTTCATTCCAACAAATAGCGATGAATATTTAAGAAAAGGTTAACCTTCATTCTCAAAACCTAAAAAAACCGACGCCCTTGGGAGGAGAACTGTCGGTAAATGTTGTGTATATCTCAAGTGACAATTAATTGTTATGGGAGAGAGATGAGGATGTCACTTGATATTGTTAATATAGCCCCTAAACCTAAAATATAGTTAAAACTTCTGAACTTAATGACGTAAATATCTCTCTAAAAATTGTTTTGTTCTTTCCTCTTTTGGATTGGTGAATAATTCTTCTGGATGAGCGACTTCGGCAATCACGCCAGAATCCATAAAGACGACTCGGTCACTCACTTCACGAGCGAATTCCATCTCATGGGTGACGATAATCATCGTTAAGCCAGTATGAGCTAATTCTTGCATCACACGCAAAACTTCGCCTACCATCTCGGGGTCTAATGCCGATGTCGGTTCATCAAACAATAAGACATCCGGTTGCATCGTTAATGCTCTAGCAATCGCTACCCTTTGTTTTTGTCCACCAGACAATTGACTTGGACGCGCATTGATAAAACTATCCATCCCTACTTGTTTTAAAAACTCTTTGGCACGTTTTTCTACTTCAGCAGGATGCTCCTTTAATACTTTTAAAGGTCCTACCGTACAGTTTTCTAATACATTTAAGTTATTAAATAAGTTAAATGATTGAAAGACCATTCCAAAATGCGTACGATACGCGTTCACATCATATTTAGGTCCTAAAACATTTTCATCACGATAAATGATTTCGCCACCACTTGGTTCTTCCAATAAATTTAAGCAGCGTAATAAAGTCGACTTGCCAGAACCAGATGAACCAATGATGGTCACTACTTCCCCTTTTTCAACTTCAAAATGGATGTCTTTTAAGACTTCACGTTCACCAAAGGATTTACTTAAATGATTCACTTTTAAAATTGCTGTCATTTGCTATTCTCCTTTTAATGTTTTTACTTGCTCTTGATTACCACCAACTAAGACAAACTCTTTTGGTCCATCCATTTTATTTTCAATCGCACGCAAGATGGCCGTGATGGTGACTGTTAAGACAAAATAAATAATGGCCGTAATGACGAATGTTTCGAAATATCGGAAACTATTACCAGCAATGGTACTTGAAGTGAAATACAATTCATTGACTGAAATAACGTTCAAGACTGACGTATCCTTGACGTTAATCACAAATTCATTCCCTACTGATGGTAAAATATTACGAATAACTTGTGGCATGACGACTTCCTTCATCGTTTGCCAATGGCTCATCCCAATCGCTCGCGCGGCTTCAAATTGTCCTTTATCTATCGACAAAATACCACCTCGCACGACTTCGGAAATATAAGCCCCCGTATTGATTGAAACAATAAAGAAGGCAGCGCTAAGTGGTGTTAAATTCCAATTCCATAAAATAGATGTTCCGTAATAGACAACCATCGCTTGCACAATCATTGGTGTTCCACGGAAAATACTTATATAAGCATTTAAGAACCAATTAGCAAATTTTAATAAACCATTTTGTAGTTTAGTTTTAGCTTTAGGAATCGTACGCACAATCCCGACTAACAATCCAATTAATAAACCTATAATAGTACCTGTTAAAGAAATAACCAACGTATTTATGGTACCACGTAAGTATGCTGGCCAGTTTGCTTTAAAGATATTCCAAACATTACCAAAGAAGTCAGATTCACCAGTAGATGGTTGTTCTTTAATCGCTTGGTTCATAATTTCTGCACGTTCTTCTGTGGAGATATCAGCTAAGACTTCATTCACTTGTGTTAATAATTCTTCCCGACCCTTTTTAACCCCAATACCAATTTGCACATCTTCTGCAGAAACTTCAAATGAAGGATCTGGCACCACATAGGTAAATTGAGAAATAGCATCAGTGGCCGAAATAGCCTCAGGTATTTCAGATACATAGGCATCAATTTTTCCAGATTGTAAAGCTACCCGCATCGCAGAGAAACTCTTCATTGCTTGATCAACCGTTGCATTCGGAATTTGACTTAATAAATCATAATGCAAAGTCCCTAATTGACCTGTCACCACAGCCCCACCAAAATCGTCGATTGATTTTGCTTGTGCATAAGGTGAATCCTTCTTGGTTACCATTGCGAATTGCACATCATAATAGGAGTCTGAGAAATCAATCACTTCTTTACGATCAGGTGTAGGAGACATCCCAGCAATAATCAAATCAATTTTTTCAGATTGAATCGCTGGTAATAAACCTTCCCATTCAGTTTTAACGATAATGATTTCACGGTCTAATGCTTCACCAATTTTACGTGCGATTTGCACATCATAACCATTGGCATAATCTTGGGAATCCTGAATACGAACCGCATCATTACTATTATTTGATTGGGTCCAGTTATATGGTGGATACCCTGCTTCCATACCTACTAATAAGGGTGGATTGGTGGAAGTAGTGGTTTCTTCCTGTCCACAAGCGACTAAAAATATCGATATAATTAACAATAGAATCGCTCTAAATTTTTTTAACATCTTTCTACCTCTTCTCTATTTACCTAAAGAATTATAACAAGCTTACTCTAAATAATCAATTTAATATTAAGCCTTCTTAACAAAAAACTTATTAAATTTTAATCTGGCGTTGAATTTATCGCTATATTATCTTGATTCATTTGATAAAACTCATATTTAACTTCTAAGAAACGGCTAAATTCAATTAAGAAGGCATAAATCATCGCTCGTGCCTCAAATTCCGCTCTTGATTGAGGTAATTGTGATTGACGAGAATAACGATATAAATCAGCCACGCCTTCAATTAACTCTATTACCGTATTTTGCTCATCATAATGTTCCGCGGTTATCGCCAGTAAATGTGATAATTTAAACCCTTGGTCAACTGCTAAAGGAATATTGGGCAACATCTCAATTAATCCACGTAAAATATCTAATTGCGTTTTACGCATTGTTAAATAATCAATGTGATAACTATTTTTTTGGAAAATTTGATTATTATATTCAAGTAAAGCTAATTGTTGGGCTTGTTCCAAATAAACTTCTAATTCTTTACTTCTTCTTTGAATAGCTGTCACGTCACATTGAACCATCTTTAAACTGACTGCCATCCCTTTAATAATTTCTTTCATTTCATGATCAACATTCAGTTTCATTTGATTTAACTTCGTCATCTGAGACGGCATCCAGACATTGAGTAATAATGACATCCCGGTACCAATGATCATTAACAACCCGCCATTAACCATCCATTCAATCCCCACACTTTTAGCAACGATAAAATGTGTCACTAACACCGATACCGGTGCAATCCCTGCTTGAAAACCAAAGGTGTAACAAATTGGTATAAAAAATAGTAAGTATAAACCAAATACCCAGACACTATAGCCCAAAAAACGAAATAATACCCAGGCAATTGCGAAAGCTATCATCGTTGCTGAAAGTCGCGAAATCGCAATCTTCAACGTATCAGTTCGTGTATCTAATAAGCTCAGTATCGCAATAATGCCAGCTGCATAACTATTTTCCAATTGTAACCATTGGGCCAGAATAACGGCAAAAATCGTTGCTACGACAATTTTTAACGTACGTTCCCCTAAATTCATATTTTCGACTCCTCTAAAAACAGATAATCATAGTATAACAAATTTTCATGATGACTTTTGGTTTTTTATGAAAATATATTAAATAATTACGAAAACCTCCATCATTGGCTAAAATCTGACGGAGGTTATGTTTCTTTATATATTTAGATAGAACTGTATCGGATAATTAGGCAAAACGATAGCATTAGATGGCTTTCATTAAATCGAGATGATCTTTACGTTTTAAGTAAGTGTACATCAAAGGAACAGCTGAACCAATCCAAGCTAGTGGGCTAGATAATGCTAAACCAGTAAAACCTATTAAATCTTCTAATATAAAGGCAGCAGCGACACGCATTATTAACTCCATAAAGCCAGCAAATGTCGGAATTCTACTATCTCCCAATCCTTGTAAAGTATAGCGGTAAATAAACAGTAAACTTAAGACCCAATATAAAGGACCATTAACTTTAAAGTAAGTATCACCATAAGCGATTATTTGTGATAAATCATCACCTTTAACAAAGAACGCAACAAAATCTTTTCCGAACACAAACAATACTGCTCCTAAAATAATCGCCACGATGACAGATAATATCGCTACTGAGCGCACACCATCACGAATCCGATCAATTTTTTTCGCACCAAAGTTTTGACCGACATAAGTAGCCATCGAAACGCCAAATGACATTAAAATTAAGATTACGACTTGGTCAATCTTACCCGCTGCCGCAAAACTTGCTACTGCCTCAGCACCTAATATATTTAAGGCCATTGAAACAGCAATCGTTCCTAAAGCGATAATTGATGACTGAAAGGCCATTGGTAAAGCAATTTGAACATGATACCATAATTCTTCCTTCTTAATCCCAACACTGACTCTCAAACGCAAGATGGGCATGCTACGTTGAATGGCCCATAAACATAATAATACCGATACGAATTGAGAGGTTATCGTCGCAATCGCGGTTCCTCCTACCCCTAAACCAAAATAAATAATAAAGACATAGTCCAGAATAATATTAATAATCGCCGCAACAATTAAAAAGTACAAAGGCGTACGACTATTTCCTAAAGAACGCATCATATTATTTAGCATATTGTAGAAGACCGTAATAATCATAAAGCCAAATACAATCACTAAATAATCATAAGTATGTTCAATAATATTACTAGGTGTATTCATAAATTCCAATAAGGGTCTTAAAACAACTAAACTGATGATTGTTAAAACTGCTGATACTGCGACCGACAGCACCCAATTCAAGAACACACTGCGTTGCAATTTATGATAATCTCTAGCACCATACGCTTGCGCAACCGGAATGGATAACCCCGCTGCAAACCCTTGGGTAAATCCTAAAATAAGAAATGACACACTACCCGCTGCTCCTATTCCAGCCAGTGCTTCAACTCCCATGGTTCGACCAACGATAAAAGTATCGGCCATATTATATAATAACTGAAAGACATTCCCAATAATTAATGGAATGGAAAATAAAATAACTTTTGAAAGTGGATTGCCACTGGTCATATCATTTTTCATTTGTTTACCCCTTTCTCTTTTCAACTCTGTGTAGTATACCGATGTTTTAATTTAATTACAATGGAATATTGCAAATTATTTCAAGGAAAATTTTGTGTTTTCATGTATTCAAAGCTAAAGCGATTATCATTTCATTTACTATTATCATTTAAAATGCACCCTATTAGACGTTAAAAACGACCTAATAAGGCGCAATAAATTGTATTTTGTGACTTGCCAAACATTTTATAAATTCAATCAATTTATGACGAGTTAATTTAAATCGCAAGTGCTTGAGTGGTCTCAAACGACGTCTTTCGACATGTTTGTGGCCTACCCAACTGTGCGCTGGGGAACAAACAAAGCAAAATCTGATCATTCTCTATTGCTTGCCAATGCCCAACTGTGCGCGGAGTGGGCAGACGAAGTGAAAATCTTCTCATTTTCTACTGTTTGCCCATACTACCATTATTTATTTTTTAAGATGCCAGTTAAACCACGTGATATTGCTCGTCCTAATTCACGACCCACTGAACTCATTAAATTTTTGGTTAAACGATCCATTGGTGAATCACTACGACGATAACTACTATTGGGTTTAGCAGCCTGTTTTTTTGCGGCTTGAGCTTGTTCTTTATTCACACGTTCTTGTTCTTTTTTCAAACGTTCCATTTCTTTTTCATTGGCTACCCGTTCTGCTTCAGCTAATAAAGCTTGTTCTTTGGCTGCTATTTGGGCATTAATCATTTCATGCGCACTTTCGCGATCAATTGGTGTTTCATATTTAGGCATTAACTCTGAATTATTTAATAGGCTAGCTAAGACCGAATGATCAATTGTCCCTAAATGACTTTTAGGTGGCCAAATCGTCACGATATCCGCTACTTTAGGTGTACCATCTTGATCTAAAGTTGAGACAACTGCTTGACCTACTTTTAGCTCTTGGATTGCACGAGCCATATCGACCGTTTCTGTTTGACGGAAACTATCAGCAACAGCTGCTACTGTCTTTAACTCTTTTGGCGTAAATGCTCGTAGCCCATGTTGAATTCTATTGCCTAATTGAGCAGCCACTCGATCTGGGATATCCAATGGATTTTGGGTGACAAAAAAGACCGCTACTCCTTTTGAACGAATTAAGCGAACCACTAACTCTATTTTTTCTAATAAAACTTCCGGTGTCTTATTAAACATTAAATGCGCTTCATCAAAGAAAAAGACTAATTTAGGTTTATCTACATCACCCACTTCTGGTAATGATTCATAAAGATTTGCTAAAACTGCTAATAAAACCGTCGCATATAAAGTAGGCTGTTGGCTCAATGCTACAGCATTTAACACATTAATAATCCCGCGTCCTTGACTGTCTACGCGCATTAAATCTTCCAATTCTAATGATGGCTCACCAAAAAAAGCTCCTGCTCCTTGTTGTTCCAATACGACGATTGAACGTAAAATAGCCCCTACAGAAGAAGAAGCGATATTACCATAGTGTTTACTTAACTCACTCGCATTTTCCAATACATAGTTTAACATTGCCCGTAAGTCCATCAAGTCAATTAATAATAAACCTTGTGCATCCGAAACGGCAAAAACAATATTCAGTATACCTGTTTGAATCTCATTCAAACCTAAAACACGCGCTAATAAAACCGGTCCTATTTCAGAGATAGTCATCCGTAATGGTATCCCCTGTTTTGATAAAGCATCCCATAATTCCACACTATACTCAGCCGTTTCATAATGATCGTAATGAGTAGCGGCTAACCGTTCAGGATCAACCTCACCATTACCCGCTTGGGCAAGGCTCATTAAATCTCCTTTGATATCTGCTAAAAAGACGGGTATCCCTGCTTCACTTAATTGC
>NZ_BCQX01000118.1 GCF_001552295.1 Globicatella sanguinis NBRC 15551
GATTTAATTTATTTTGACGGATTTTTGCCTGATAATTTCTGGATATACTCATTAACTCGGTAAAGAATTCGTGTGTTTCACTTGCGAGTTCAGGATTTTCTAATCGACTAACTGCTGTTTCAATCACTTTTGATTCTCTACTTGAATCAAGTATATCCATATTCAATCCTATTTTTATCTCAATGACTTCTTCGACCACTTTCATGCGTTCTTCAAATAATTTAACGAGTTGGCGATCAATTCGATCAATTTTAGCACGCTGTTGCTCTAACATTCAATCCCTACTTTCATAATATTTCACTGCCTATTGGGTATCCTACTAACATACAGCTTAAAATCGTCACCACTAGTATCCAAAAACCAAAAATTAATGCTTGGCGGCTTGTCAGCCATCTTTCACCAATTGCAATGGCCACATAAGGCATCGCTGGTGGGGTCATCATCGCCATCGATGACATAAATCCAATAAATACCGCAATTAAAGCTGAATTAGCGCTAAAATCCATGGAATTAGCCAATGCAATGGCCACTGCCGATACAACCGATACGGTAACCAAATTGGAACTTAGGTTTGTTTGTAACCCCGCCCAAATAACAAAAATTAATACTACTACAAATCCTGATAAATTAGTAAAGATAGGAGATATCCCATTGTTTAAGAGTGCTACAATCCCAACATTCTCATTAGCTAGCATACTCCCCAACGCTAAAGTGGCTGCCACCAATAGTAAACTTGGCCAATAAACGCCCTCTTTCATAGCCTTGTTAATATCAAGTAACGGTTTACCTGAAACTCGTATCACTGCTAACATAATCACGCCCATTAAAGGCGGGAACACAATCCCTGCTTGTTTAAAAAAATCTGAGAGCCCAGGCAGAATCATCACAAATAATTCTGGTAACAACCACATCGCTACGACCATTGCAAAAATCGTCACAATCCATTTTTCTTCACGGGACATTTTAGGAATACTTTTTAGTGATTCAAGACGTTGACTTGTGACTTCTGCTAATTCTAATTTCCAAACATATTTTATAAAAATTAATAAAAAGATAAAAATAATGATGCCTGTCGGAATACCAATCATCATGTATTGAAAATAACTTATCGAAGCCTTAAAAGCCGCTTCATACAAACCAATGGCCGTTATCGCAAACACATGATTAATCGGTGTCATTGCAGTCCCTATGGCGATAGTGGTATATAATGTAAAAATCATAATCGCCGCATTGCGATTCCCTTTATCAAATCCGAACTGATGAGCCAATTCTTCAAAAATAGGATACGCAATCATAAACAAAATAGTCGGCGAAATAAAACTGCCTAAACATAACATAACACAATAAAAGGCAATTAATAGTTTCCAAGAGGAGGCTTGGGCCCATCGACTGTGAAGAGCCCATGCAGTCACTCGTTTAATAAAATAAGTTTGCTCCAAGGAATAGGTCAATAAAAAAGTAAATAATAAAAATGCAAAGGTTGCATTGCCAAATGAAAGTGGCAATACGCTATTGAATCCAATCTCTGGTATTAAAGCCATACCTAATAAGCATAAGAGACTTGGCCAATCAATAGCGATAAATAACCACATTAATAAACTACTAATAAAAATGCCCAACATTGAAAGTGTCAAAGGATTCATTCCTAATAAATTCCAACTGAAGTATTGATTACCCAAAATGGTTAAATAAATAATCAAACTAAACAATAGAATCAGTTTTTGCAATAAACTATTCTTTTTCATATATTTTGATTCTCCTAACTTAACAGCATTGCATCTGAAGTTACTGTTTCGCCACTATGTTGCTTAAATAAATCTAATAAATCAATCACGGTCATGTTTTTCTTTTCATGCTCTTTAACATCCAAAATGACTTTTCCATGATGTAACATAATCAATCGATTACCATATTTTATCGCATCCGCCATATTATGCGTAATCATTAAGGCTGTTAAATTCTGTTCGGCAATTATTTTATCGGTTAAGTTTAATACCATTTCACTCGTTTTAGGATCTAAAGCAGCCGTATGTTCATCTAACAATAATAATTCTGGTTCTCTTAAGGTGGCCATCAATAAGGTTAAGGCTTGTCTTTGACCACCTGATAAAAATTCGACATCTGTATTTAAGCGATTTTCCAAGCCTAAACCTAAAGATGATAATTTATTTTTTATAAATTCGCGTTCAGATCGTTTTACGCCCCATGATAAACCACGATTTAACCCTCTACGGTTTGCGAGTGCCATATTTTCTTGAATCGTTAAACGACGTGCCGTCCCCAATTTAGGGTCTTGAAACACATAGCCTATTTTATTAGCTCTTTGATGGTTTGATAAAGTAGTGATATCCGCCTCTCCAATCATAATCGTTCCTTGATCAGGAATATGATGACCCGCAATGGTATTAAGCAAAGTAGATTTGCCTGCTCCATTGCCTCCGATAACCGTTACGAAATCACCTTTATCTAAGGTTAAATCAATTCCTTTTAAAACATGGTTTTCATTCACGGTTCCCATCCCAAAAGTTTTGTGAATATTATTTAAAACTAATTGACTCATTTTGAACGACCTCCATTAGCAATACCTTTTTTCTGTAACTGATTTCTTTGAAACTCAGGTAGATATAACACAATTGTTAGTAAGATTGCTGAGAATAATCTTAAGTCTGTTGCGCGAATACTGATCAATTGCTGATTTAAAATGATGTCAATGATTAAGCGATACACAAAACTTCCTAAAATAAGCGAAATCATACGAATAGCAAGCGGTTTGTTAGGTAAGATGACTTCAGCCACAATAATAGAAGCCAAGCCAATGACAATCGTCCCGATTCCCATACCAATATCACTAAATCCATCTTTTTGAGCAACCAATGCTCCTGCTAACGCAATTAACCCATTACCTAGCATATAACCTAAAGTTTTCATTCTTTTAGTATTAATGCCATTGGCCGAACTCATCGTTTCATTATCCCCAGTGGCTCTTAAAGCTAAGCCAATCTCTGTATTTAGAAAGGTCACTAGTAAAATAATAATAACTGCCAAAATTAATAAAGTTACCACGGTTACACTAAAATTTTTACTCCATCCCGTCGCCTCTTGAACAATTGAATATAAGGTTGATTGACCCAATAAAGCTATATTAGGCCGGCCGGTCATCACATGTAAATTAATGGAATACAACGCGGTTAACAGTAAAATACCGGTCAATAGAGCAGGGATTTTTAATTTCGTATGAATCCACCCTGCAACCACTCCGGCTAAGCCGCCTCCAAAGAAAGCCGCAATGGTTGCAAAAATGGGGTGTACCCCACTGGTGATTAAGGTAGCACAAATAGCCGCACCAAGAGGAAAGCTTCCTTCCGCAGACAAATCAGCTATATCAAGCAAGCGAAAGGTAATATAAACGCCTAAAGCCATAACGGCCCAGACAACACCTTGTGTAAAACTCGATGTAATAATTTCCAACATTTCTTTTTTCCTTCTTTCACATAGTAAATCATTCATTTAATAACTTAAACACAAAAAACGAAGCTGTTTTTATTTTTGGTAGCTGTGCTATCTATAAAAAAGTTTTATATTCTATGTTTTATTGTAAATCATTTGTGGATTAAGTTTCAATATCGAATTGAGATTTTTCCTTTTATTTCATAATTCTCTCAACTTATGCACAACTTTTTCATAAAAAAGCTAGTTATACACAGGTTGTCCATAAGTTGAGAGTAAATTGTTCATAACTTATTTAATGGAATCTGGATCTACGCCAATCGCTTGTGCAAATTCCTCATTTACAATTAATTGTAACTTGTCAGCAGTCTCAATCGGCATATCAGCAGGTTTTAAATCTTCTGAAACTAACTTAATTAACATATTTGCTGTTTGAATGCCGTAATCTTCATAAGAATTAGATAAAGTTGCTAAGCCATTTTTTTGCACCACAGAATCGGAAGAACCAATTGTTGGAATTCCGGCCTGTTTGGCTAAATCCCCCACTAATGAGATTGAACTATCAATGGTATTGTCAGTGACCATGAACATCGCATCGACTTTTTCAACTAGTGAGCCCATGACTTGAGCAATATCGTTAGTGCTAGTCACTGTCCCTACTTCTACCTTAACACCTTTGGCTTCAAATTCTTCAGTTGCTTTGTCGGTTAACACTACCGAATTAATTTCACTCGAATTAAAAATCATCCCTACTGTTTTAACATCGGGAAAATTATTAAGTAATAAAGCCACTTGTTCAGCAATCGGTGCCATATCGGTTGTCCCCGTTACATTGCGTCCAGGCTTTTCCAAAGATTCGGCTAATCCTGCTTCAACAGGATCCGTAACCGCTGCTATAAAAATAGGTTTAGTTGACTCAACCGTAGCTAAAGCTTGAGCTGCAGGAGTCGCAATAGCAAATAACAAATCATTTTCTCTTGCTAATTTTTCACTCATTGATTGTAAATTTGCCATATCGCCACTTGCGTTTTGCACATTGATTTCTACTCTATCCGCTAATTCAGAGTTATTTAAAGTTTCCTCAAACCCTTTTAATACTGCATCTAGTGCTTCATGTTCAACTGTTTGTAAAACACCAATTTTTATTGTGTCCTCGGCAGTTACTCGTTGTAAGGGTAACACGGTTATAAAACTTAATAAAACTAACACCACTAAACTAAATCGACTGAAATTATTGTTTGTTTTCATCTTTATTCTCCTACTCTACTTTTAAATTTGTAATATCAATCCCTAATGCTTCCGCAACTTTCTCATTAATAATTAAATTATTTTCGCTCGCTGATTCTACTGGCACCTCTGAAACATTTAAATTTTCTTCTTGCTGTTTAACAACCATCGCTGCCGTTTGTTTACCTAAGTTATAATAATTTAATCCGTATGTTACTAATCCATTTTCATTAATCATATCTTCTGAGCCACCGACGATTGGTAGCTTGGCTTCGATAGCTAAGTCACCTACTAAGGTCATTGCACTCGCAACAGTATTATCTGTTACAGTGAATATTGCATCCACTTTCCTTACTAAAGAACCCATCACCTGACTAATATCATTAGTAGAGGTCACAGTTGCTTCTTCAACCTTTAGCCCTACTGCAGTTAATTGTTCTTTGGCGTTCTCTGCTTCTGATAACGAATTTGCCTCCCCAGAATTGTATAAAAGACCGATTGTTTTTGCTTCTGGGGCAACTTTTTGTAATAATTTCACTTGCTCTTCAATTGGGGCAGCATCGATGGTACCTGTCACATTTTTACCTGGTTTTTCTAAACTTTCAACCAAACCAGCGCTAACTGGATCCGTTACAGCTGAGAAATACAATGGTTTATCCCCTGCTACATTTGCTAATGCTTGAGCTGCCGGAGTCGCAATAGCAAAAAGTACATCATTGTTATTTACTAATTTTTCACTCATAGATTGTAGATTAGCATTGTCAGCAGCCGCATTTAAAAAATCAATTTCAAGATTTTTGCCCTCTTCATAACCGGCTTCTTTTAATCCATCGATGAATCCTTGATACGTTGCATTTAGAGATTCATGTTCAACATATTGTAAAACACCAACCTTTAAAGTTTCTTCTGCAAGAACAGGTGAAACATATCCTAGCACCAAAGCTAAGATTCCTAATAACTTCATTAACTGCACATAATAATAACCTTTTTTCATTTTATTTCCTCCTAAAAATTAAAAGACCTGTTTAGTTAATCTAAACAGGTCTTTTAAGACTCACTACCAAAACAAAGATGCTTGGATGCTCTCTTATTACGTCCCGCTTAGATTTTTACAACATCTATGCGGGCATCAAAATTTTTCAGCTCCCATAGATACAAACTTTCGTTTCCGGTTTGTACCCATAGTAGATACAAACACTATCTAAAGTAGCTGTAAAAATATGATACATTTTGTAATAAGTGCGTATTCATCGTTAACATCACCTTTCTTTTGATTTCTTATCCATAGTTTATTAGATAGAATGATAAAAGTCAATAGTTTTTTAACATAAATCTCATTTTATTTTAATTTTTATCATAGTCGCTCTTTTTCATTCGTTAAATCACCTGATTCACTTAAATTAAAACCATAATTTAATTCCGGTTGTGGTAATTCGTATTTAAAATAGACGACGAAGAAATCTTTAACTCTGGCTAATATTTCTCGTGTTTCCCTTTCGAATCGTGTTGAACTTGCTTCATCAGCTGGTATCCCAATCGCTTGCATACCAAATCCTTCTGCTAATAATAACGCTCTGGACAAATGATATCCTTGAGTAATAATGATAACTTTTTCTTGATTTAAAACATGCTTTAATCGATATAAACTGTCATAAGTAGAATAGCCTGCATGATCTAAATAGACTTTTTCACTTTTTACCCCTTTACTGACTACGTATTTTTTCATTACGGCAACCTCGTTATAATACATATCCATATGATCACCACTCATAATAATCGGATTATTCGGAAATGCCTGATGAAACGCCACTGCTTTATCTAACCTTAACTTTAAAATAGTGCTAGGAGTATCAGCATCGATAATCCCGGCCCCTAATACTAATACCGGAACAGATTCATCTTGCATTAGCGGTTCTTGTTGAAGTGTATCAATTTCTTGAAAATTCGTCATTCCCTTTGTAATGACCCATCCATTAATCAATATAATGCCTAATCCAACTGCTATCATTCCATATAAAATCAATTTAATAATCCCCTTGATTAATTTCCATACTGTCTTCATATTTTTCCCCTTATTATTAAAAACGAACCTTTCCAAACAATAGTAAGAGTGGGTAACAAACGAAAATATAAATCCCGTTCTCGCTACCCACTCCCTTTTTGATTAAGGCCATTTCAATAGGCATAATTTTATTCAATCATTAAGTTTGATTAAACCAAAGTTTTTTTAACCACTGCTAACATCATTGGGGGTAGACCAGAAGTAGAAAAGTGATTGGTTTTCGCTTCGTCTGTCCACCC
>NZ_BCQX01000119.1 GCF_001552295.1 Globicatella sanguinis NBRC 15551
CAGGTTGATACCACTCAACCACTGCGCTCTTAATGAATAAGCACTAGTTTGACTGAATTTTTCAAGATTATTCCCAGCTACTTTAAGACGCAATTTGAGGCCACTCAACCACTGCGCTTTTAATTAACGAACAATAATCTTAACTAACTTTATCAAGTTTATGCCCAGCCTCTCGTCTGTTCATCTTTTACTACATCTTAGCAAATTTAACTAACTTTGATTCTGAAGCTGAAGCCGGTTCTTGCTTTTCATTGGCAATCACTTCATGAATTAATTTTTCTAATTCTTTCTTTTCTTCTTCAGTAATACTCGTATTGTCCCATAATTTTTTCTTCTGTTGACGTGGTGTTGAAATCTCCATATTTTCATAGGCTTCAATTTGTCCACTGAATCGACTAATTTGATCTTCTGGATATAACGAATCAAAATCTGTATTTTCTAACATCTCTTGATAAGTTGCCACCACATCTTGCATTTCTTTTTGCATTTTCTTCATCATCTCACGCATTCCCATCCCTGAATTGACGAGTTCATGACTATGATGAGCAAATTCCTCTTTATATTGCGTTACTTGTTCATTGGTACGCTTCAAAATTTTCTCTGCTTCATCATTAGATTCCGCTACGATTTTATTTCCAGTCATTCGCGCATCTACAATCCCATCTTTTAAAGCTTGTTCCATTTCAATATACTCATTCAATTGTGTTTGAATTTCTGAAATTTGTTTATTTAACGCTTCTATTTGGGCATCTTTTTCTTGTAATGCACGATCTACTTCGGTTTTATTGTAGCCAAATAAGCTGCTCGATAATTGCATTATTGCCACCTCTATCCTCTCCATTTCGCACTGATTGCGAAGTATCATCTTATATTTTAGCAAATAATTTTGCAACTTTCACTAACAAAAATCGTTTAATACCGCTTTTATCATTTCAATTTGATTACAATATCCTAACTGTTGGCTCTATTCTTGTTTATTCAACCAAAATGGAATATATAAATAAACCATTAACATAATCAGTACTAGCCATAAAATACTAATCATTAAAAAAGTTTGTCCAAAACCAATTGTAATACTGGTGGCGATATTAAAAGCCAACCATTGAATGAGCAATATAATCAGGGAAACTTTTTGTAATGCTCCTGCGAGGTGACTTTGATTCTTGGGATAAATGCGTTGAAAGGGATTCGCATCATAATAATGAACCATTGGCAAAATCTGCACTAAAGTTAAATAGAAGCCAATTAACCCCAATCCTACGATTAAATAAATATTTTCTGTTAATAATAACATCACAAAAATAAAAACTAGCAATCTCAACCAAATACCACTAAATGTATTATTTCTAAATAATAGCCTTAAAAATAAGTAATAATCTCGATTGGGGCTTTTTCCAGTTAATAAATCGATTAATTTATCTAAATAAGCACGTCTTTTAACTACCACTTGCGTTTGCGGTACATCAGCAAAGAAGCTAATCCATTTATAAAAAACATTCGTTCTTTCTGCATCTACTTCGATAGTATAATCAAAGTCTAACCACGCTTGTCGATTTTGATAACAAACAAAAAGATAATAGCCAATGGCGAGAGCTAATAAGGCCATCATCACTAAAATGCCCCATTGCCCCAATACCACTAAAGAAATCACTAACAGGCCCCCATATAAAATGGCTTGATAATTTTTACCTAAAGTGCGCACAGTAAAAATACGACTAAACATTTGCATATGATATAAAACAACTGCTAATAATTGCATTAATACCCACAGATAGATAAACTGACGATTCCAATTGAGTCCAGTCGCAGCAAATGGAAAGATTAAACTTGCTAACAAACCATTTAAGACTAGAGGTATTATCAAGCCTAATAATGTCCCCTTGAGCCAATAACGACGCCATTCTGCCCCTCTTGGATAGACATAACTGCGATCGGCTGCTTTCATCAACCATATGGGACGCCCATAAGTACTCAGTACCCCTAGCATTATTCCCATAAACAAGATGAGTGGTGTTGTTAATACCGTAGTGTGATCACCTTGAAGTGCGACTAATTGTTCACGATAGAAAAACATGAAAAATCCGAGGATAACAAATAAGATGACGGAAAAATGATCATTAAAAATCAAGCGACCATATTTGCCCATTTCTTTGATTAATGATTGTAATCTCTTTTGCCTTAATTCTGTTAAATTTTTCATTGAGCGGCCTCCGTCATCTGAACATATAGTTCATCAAGCGTTGCCTCCGGTTGTCCAAATTGTTCTTGTATAGTCTTTAGGTCACCTTTTGCGATAATTTCTCCCGCTTGTAACATTAAATACTGATCACATAATTGTTCCGCAATCATTAAAACATGCGTCGTAAAAATAATAGCGGTACCTTGTTGCGCTCTTTGTTGTAATAATTCGGTGAAATGTTTAATGGCTAATGGGTCTAAACCTAAAAATGGTTCGTCAATAATCATGACTTTCGCATCGGTTACCATTGCACAAATAATCATCACTTTTTGTTTCATTCCTTTTGAGAAATGAATCGGAAACCAGTTTAAATGATTTTCTAAACGGAATAATTTTAATAGCGGCTTTGCTCGTTCCATGACTGTTTCGATGGGTAATCCATAGCCTAACGCCGTCATTTCCAAATGTTCCTTTAAGGTCAACTCTTCGTACAAAACAGGTGTTTCTGGAATATAGGCTAATTGTTGAGAGAATTGCGATTGATGTTCATTTATCGTTTGATTGCCAATTGTAATTTGCCCTTCAATGGGTTTGATTAAGCCTAAAATCGTTTTAAGTAAGGTTGACTTACCAGCGCCATTTAGTCCTATTAAACCCACTATTTCACCATAAGGGATGGTAAAATTAATCTTTTTTAAAACGGGAATCCCTCGATAACCGCTACTCATATTTTTTACTACTAAACTCATCTTGTCATCCTATCTTCCTGATAATATTGATATGCGACGCGTGTGCGTCCATCTGGTAAATAAATAATGCCACAATATTGAAATCCTAATTTGGTTAATAATTGTCGCATCGGTCGATTTAATTCATGGGTATCAATTTTAATATTTGGATAGTGGTTCATGACCCATTGGATACATTGTTGGCCGATACCTTGTTTGTCATATTTTGAAACGATTCGGTGGATCGTGACATAAGGTAAATCATTTAACCATTGACCTTCTTCGATGACCTGATAGGTCGGATCGTCCCCCATTAATAGGTAAAAGGTCCCTACCATTTCTTCTGTGTCATTGAAACATACATAGGACGTACCGCTATTGATATCGGCTGTCAATTGTTCGATACTCGGATACCCTGGTAGCCATTGATTAGGATTACCCGTTGCTATTTGTTTTTGGCGCCCAATCTCAAATATCTCTTTCATCTCTGGTATATCCGCTAACGTTGCTGATCGTATTTTCATCTATTAATCTACCCCATTATTGCTTGCCAAATTTGGTAAGCTAATTCTTTTTTAGTTCCATATTCTAAAGGAACCACACGGTCATCTTTACCTATTAATGTTACTTGATTATGATCTGAACTAAATCCGGCATCTTTTCTAGAGACATCATTCGCCACAATCCAATCCGCTTTTTTACGTTCTAGTTTACCTTTGGCAAATTCTAGTACATTATGTGTTTCAGCTGCAAAGCCAACTACAATCTGTCCAGGTTCCTTATGCTGTCCTAAATAAGCTAAAATATCGGGGTTTTCAACTAAATCCAAGGTTAACCCTTCTTGATTGGCTTGTTTTTTAATCTTTTGGGACACTTGGTTTTTAACCCGATAATCGCTCACTGCAGCGGTCATAATGGCAATGTCATTCTCCTTTAACGCTTGTTGCATTACTTCAAACAATGATTGAGCACTCTCAACGTATTGGATGTCGACACCTGTTGGCACTGTTAAATTGCGAACGGTCGACACGAGCGTTACCTTTGCGCCTAGATGTACAGCTGCTTCTGCCAATGCGTACCCCATCTTACCGCTGGAATCATTCGTTATATAACGCACCGGATCAATGCGTTCACGCGTCCCTCCAGCAGAAATCACCACTTTCTTATCTTTTAAAAGTTGAGTTAATTCGTTTTGAGCAACTAATTTTTCTAATTCAGAGACGATAGCAGTTAATTCTGGTAAGCGACCGACTCCTTCATATCCTTCTGCTAAGAATCCTTTATCTGGAAACATCACTTGGTGACCATCTTGTTTTAATTGAGTGATATTACGTTGGGTTGCTGGATTATAAAACATATTGGTATTCATCGCTGGCACGATTAGTCTTGGACAATGCACCGCTAATAAGGTGGTTGAAACTATTTCATCTGCCAAACCATGTGCCATTTTCGCTAAAACATTGGCTGTAGCTGGTGCTACCAAAACATAATCACACCAATCAGCCATGTGAATATGTTGAACAATCGACGGATCTTTTTCATCAAATGTATCAAGTAAAACTGGATTTTTAGTTAATGTTTGCATCGTTAAAGGCGTAATAAACTCCGTTGCAGCCTGACTCATCACCACGCGTACTTCGGCACCTTTTTTGATCAATTGACGACTGAGTTCCGCCATCTTATAACTCGCAATACCACCGGTAATAAACAATCCAATTTTCTTGTTTGTTAACATGATAATCCCTTCCTATCCGATATAAATATCTGCATTGGCATAATGAATATTGCGTTTTGTTTTAGACATTATGCTTAATAAAATCGTTGCTGGTCCGACACGTCCAATAAACATTAAACTCATGATAATAATACGACCGATTGTATCTAACTCTGAAGTTAAATTCATCGTTACTCCCACCGTTGCAAGCGCACTGGCTACTTCAAACAATAGATTAAAAGGCTCTAGATGCGTTTGCGTCGTCATTAATAATGCCCAACCTAACATAAAAACCGTAAAGAAAAAAGTTAAGACGACAATTGTTTGTTTAATCACTTCATCACGAATCGTACGGCGTCTAAACTGAATCTCTCTTTGACCATTTAATTCGGCTTTAAATAATAAAACTAAAATAGCTGCGGTGGTAATTTTAAAACCACCCGCCGTCCCACCAGGTGCGCCCCCAATCACCATTTGCATAATATAAAGCAGATTGGTAATGGGACGAGTTAGCGTATAATCCAAAGTGGAAAAACCAGCCGTTCTCATCGATACTGTTTGAAAAAAACTAATCAATAGTTGTTGGGGTAAACTATATTTAGCCAATGTATTTGGATTGCCATTTTCTGTCAACCATGTTAGAAATGTCCCTAATGTTAGTAAAATACCCGTTGATAAAAAAACTAAGCGCGCATGCGTACTTAATTTTTTTAAAGCAATGCGAAACACTCTAGTACTGGATTTATAATATTCCTTAACGATATTGATGACTTCAAACCATACGATAAAGCCAATACCTCCGGCAATAATTAAACTCGCAATGGTTAAATTTAAGACCACATTGGTTACTTCACCTTGTAAACTGATACTGCCTAAATTATCAAATCCCGCATTACAAAAAGCTGAAACGGCAATAAAAACCGAGTTAAAAATTCCTTTGAACCAGCCATAACGTGGCACAAAAATAAAAGTTAAAATAAAGGCTGCTATTCCTTCTATAGAGAAAGTAAATAAATAAATCGATTTTAGTAATGGTTTTAACTCTAGATTATGCTCATTACTAAAACTCGCCTGTAATGTATATTGTTCTTTTAACGACAATTTTTTCTTCAAATACAAGGCACTCGCTGATAACATGGTAATCAGGCCTAAACCACCAATTTGCATCAGAATGATACAAATGATTTGCCCATAGGTATTATAGACATCACCAACAGTCAAAACCGTCAAACCCGTCACACAGACCATCGATACGGTGGTAAACAAATGATCTAAATAGACCGTTTGTACTCCGGGCTGATGCATTATAGGTAATGATAATAAAATACTTCCTACAACTACCACTAATGCAAAGCTCAAAGTTAATCTTTGAGGGATGGTCAACTTCTCAATAAACATTCAATTTCCCTACTCTTTCTCGTTCAAATAATATTACTTTCAATAAGGTATATAATACAAGAAAAAATATGAATTATCAAACGGCATCCTTGCCAATAAATCCCCTTTCAGTTATAGTTGAATTAAAAGTTTTAAGGAGTTTATCGACAATGAAAAAAGCTTTATTAAACATTGATTATACCTATGATTTTGTTGCTACTGAAGGAAAATTAACTTGTGGGGAACCTGGTCAAGTTCTTCATGATTATATTCTGAATTTAACGAAAGAGTTTGTTGAGCAAGGTGATTATGTTGTTTTCCCAATTGATTTACACTATGAAAATGATCCATATCATCCAGAAACTCAATTATTCCCACCCCATAATATTGCTGGCACAGAGGGGCGTTTATTATATGGCGATTTAGAAGCTTATTATCAATCCGTTAAGGATCGTGAAAATGTCTATTATATCGATAAAACACGCTATTCTGCTTTTGCAGGAACCGATTTAGAGTTACGCCTTCGCGAAAGAAACATTGAAGAAATCCATTTAGTGGGGGTATGTACTGATATTTGCATCTTGCATACAGCTGTCGATGCTTATAATAAAGGTTTCAAAATTGTCATTCATGAACAAGGAGTCGCAAGCTTCAATCAAGCTGGACATCAATGGGCCTTAGGCCACTTTAAAGATTCATTAGGGGCCACCATCGTTTAAGGTGTTTAACTTTATGATGGAAAATTATTTTCTCCATTAAGAACCCTATTTTGGAACTTTGATTGATAGAAAAATTGGCTATGAAGTAGAATATCAAATGAGTTTCAATTTGTCTGTCAGCCCCGCACTGTTGAGAGTAGACCAGAAGTAGAAAATCAAATGATTTTCGCTTCGTTGGCCTACCCCCGCACTGTTGGGTAGGTTTCAAACAAGTTTAGGGACG
>NZ_BCQX01000120.1 GCF_001552295.1 Globicatella sanguinis NBRC 15551
CCAAAAAGATGTTAGGATATATACATATGTGACAAAAGAGTAAACAAAAAAGAGAGCTTCTGATACAATAAAGTTAGGACACAACATTGTAAAGGGAGCTCTCTATGAAATCAATTATAACAGAAGAAATGTGATATAGAAAGAACGCCGTGAAATATGCGGTAAAATGCGGAAACTATACCCAAGCAGCCCGTCGTTATCATACCTCTCGCCAACAAATCTCAAGATGGGTTGAGCGTTATGATGGGAGTTGGGAGAGTCTTCGAGCGAAAAGTAGATGCCCTTTAATTCATCCTAATCAACATACAGCTGAGGAACTTCAGTTAGCCCGAACAAAGTATCAACGATACGGTCATGAAGGCTTGGCTCAAGTGTATGTCGAATGCCTGAAGCAAGGTTATCATCGACATTATACAACGATGTGTAAGATAATCCGCAAACAAGGATGGCATAAAAACACGGAAGAAGCAGTCAAACGGTATCCCAAATCAAAATGGAAACCGATAGAGGTGAGTTATCCCGGGGAGAAAGTACAGATTGATATTAAGTATGTACCAAGAGAATGCTTAAAGTTTGATACACGAGGGATTAGATATTATCAGATAACGGCAATCGATGAGTATTCACGAAAGCGATACTGTAAGATTGTAGACGAGAAAAGTGTGACGCATACAGCGTATTTTTTACTCGAGTTAGAAGCAGGATTAGGGTTCAAGATCGACTGTATTCAAACGGATAATGGGAAAGAATTTACGAATGGTGATGATTCGAGTGCACCCAAGACCATTTTCGAAAGTATTTTAGCATCAAAAGGCATTAAGTATCTGAAGACACGTCCGTATAGTCCGTGGCAGAATGGTAAAGTAGAACGAAGTCATCGGATGGATACGGAACGTTTTTATCAAAAGCGGGAATTCAGAAGTGTGGAAGAGTTAGTTAAAGCGCATCAACGTTATTATCGATGTCAGAATAACGTCGTTACGAAGACACTTGGGTTTAAGAGTCCAAACCAAGTGGTAGAATAATATCAGAAAGTCGCTTAATCATAGCGAGCCATTATACCAAGTTCATTTAGCCTATCAAGGAAAAGGATGTCCTTGACAGGCTAAATGAACTTGATGGCTATTCGCTATCCTGATTGAGCAACTCTTTATAAGCGATTGTCACAAATGTTTGACTTCTGTACACATCACAAATTATTCATCTACATAAACTCTTGACAATAATCGTTTACTAGTGTAAACTTTATTTAACATTAATGTTTACACTCGTAAACGAAAGGAGAAGAGAATATGAGTACTATAGCTGTAGACCTTCATATCACAGATGCTGAATGGGAGGTTATGCGTGTAGTCTGGGCGAATGGTCGAGTGACTAGTAAAGAAGTCATCTCCATATTGAAAGAAAAAATGGACTGGAAACAAGCCACTATCAAAACGCTCTTAGGTCGACTGGTTGAAAAAGGCGTACTAAATACAGAGAAAGAAGGTAAAAAATTTATTTATACTGCCAATATTGAAGAGAAAGAAGCCATAGGAAATTATACAGACGATATTTTCAACCGTATTTGTCGAAAGAATGTCGGGAATGTAGTAGCGAGTATCATTGAAGATCATGTCTTAAGCTTCGATGATATCCAAAGGCTAGAAGAAATATTAGAAATGAAAAAAGCTTTCGCAGTAGAAGAAGTTGATTGTCAGTGTACAGAAGGGCAATGCGATTGCCATTTACATCATCATGGAGAATAAGGAGTGAAAAAATTGGAGAATAAATCATTTGCCATAGAAGGTATGACCTGTGCATCCTGTGCACAGACAATTGAAAAAGCTGTCGGAAAGTTGTCGGGCGTAGATAAAGTTTCAGTCAATCTAGCGACAGAAAAAATGCAAGTTTCTTATAACCCGTCAGTAATTTCAGTATCTGATGTGACTGGTGCTGTATCCAATAGTGGTTATGCAGCTGTATTAGAGACTACGGATACTCAAGATCATTCACGAGCAGAGAAGCGTGAGAAAAAAGAAAAAAGAATGAAGCAACTTTCAAATCGTTTTGGGGTATCCATTATATTTACAATCCCTTTACTAATTATATCCATGGGTCATATGGTAGGCATGCCACTACCAAATATCATTGACCCAATGACAAATCCATTAAATATGTCTCTTTTACAACTTATTCTGACTTTGCCGATAATGGTAGTGAGCTGGGAATATTTCCAGAAGGGATTCAAAACCTTATTTAAAGGTCACCCGAATATGGATTCCTTGATTGCGCTTGGTACGGCGGCTGCATTTGTTTACAGTCTCGCTGCGACAATCGCAACAGGCCTGGGTTACGGTAATTTTTCAGATTTACTTTATTATGAAGTAACTGGCGTTATTTTGACACTCCATACTTTAGGGCTATTTTTAGAAGAGCGATCAAAGGGTCAAATGTCCTCAGCTATTGAAAAATTAGTTAACTTGGCTCCTAAAACAGCTCGAGTGATACGTAATGGTGTGGAACAAGAGATTACTGTGGACGAAGTCGCTTTAGGAGATGTTATTCGAGTTCGTCCGGGAGAAAGTATGCCTGTAGATGGTGTTATTGTTGAGGGACGCACTTCAGTCGATGAATCAATGCTGACAGGAGAAAGTATCCCCGTGGAAAAGGAAATTGGAGACGAGGTTATTGGGGCTAGTATCAATAAAAATGGTTCCATTGATTACCGCGCGACTCGAGTGGGAAGTGATACAACTCTATCTCAAATCATAAAATTAGTAGAAGATGCTCAAGGGTCTAAAGCACCCATTGCTCGAATGGCCGATATCATTACCAGATATTTCGTACCGATTGTTATAGCATTAGCCGTTTTAGCAGGGATTGCTTGGTTAATTGCAGGTCAATCTGGAATATTTGTTTTATCCGTTATCATAACAACCCTTGTCATTGCGTGTCCATGTGCCTTAGGTCTGGCGACTCCAACAGGTATTATGGTTGGAACCGGAAAAGGGGCAGAACATGGTGTCTTGATAAAAAGTGGTGAGGCGTTAGAAACCACTCATAATTTAGACACGATTGTATTTGATAAAACAGGGACACTGACAGAAGGTAAACCTATCGTGACAGATATTTTGGTAACTCCTCTTATTACTAAAGAAAATCTTTTATATTATGCAGCTTCCGGTGAAACAGGTTCTGAACACCCATTAGGCGAAGCCATCGTACAGAAATCAAAAGAAGAGAACATGACATTAGCTAAACCAGATTATTTTGAAGCGATTCCTGGACACGGGATTCGAGTTGAAATTGAGGGCAAAGATATGTACATTGGAAACCGTAAACTGATGCTAGAGCAAAAGATTGATTTATCAAGCATGGAAAAAGAATCCGATCGTTTAGCAGACGAAGGAAAAACACCGATGTATCTCTCTGTTGATGGAGAACTAGCTGGAATTATCGCAGTAGCTGACACACTCAAGGAAAATAGTATGAAGGCTGTTAAAGAACTTAGAAGACGCGGTGTTGAAGTAATCATGATTACTGGAGATAACAAACGTACAGCCAAAGCGATTGCTAAGCAAGTGGGTATAGACAGTGTATTAAGTGAAGTATTACCTGAAGATAAAGCAGAGGAAGTCAAAAAACTACAAGAGGCAGGCAAGAAGGTAGCGATGGTTGGAGACGGCATTAACGATGCACCCGCATTAGCTCAAGCAGATATCGGTATTGCAGTTGGATCAGGTACAGACGTGGCGATTGAATCGGCTGATATTGTCCTTATGCGTAATGATTTAACCGCTGTATTGACTGCGATTGATTTAAGTCATGCAACGCTACGAAACATTAAACAAAACTTGTTCTGGGCTTTTGCTTACAACATTGTGGGTATTCCAGTTGCGATGGGTCTCTTGTATATTTTTGGCGGACCATTGATGAGTCCAATGTTTGCGGCAGTCGCCATGAGTTTCAGCTCCGTATCGGTCTTACTCAATGCTTTACGGTTAAGACGATTCAAACCAGCAGTTATTTAGAAAACACGTAGCTTATCTGGGATTTAAACTTCTTCCTATTCTATATAATAGGAGAAGATAAAAAAAGGGGGAATAAAATAATGAAAAAAGAAGTCTTATTAGATGGCGTAAAATGTGCAGGTTGTGCGAACACGGTACAAGAAAGATTTTCAGCTATTGAAGGGGTTGAATCTGTAGAGGTTGATTTAGCGACTAAAAAAGCAGTAATTGAAAGTCATACAGAGATTGATACCGAAACGCTGAATGCTGCTTTAGCAGAAACTAACTATTCAGTATTAAGTGCATAAAGTACGAATACCATTTATTCATAGATAGTAGATAGAGATAAAGTATAGAACCCTTTTCATGAGAATTATATGCAGTGTTAGATGAGAAAGTTCTAAAACTTTAAAATCAGTCTCTAATATAATGAGGAGGAATTAAAAATGAAGAATAACAAAAAACATTCGTCACATAGTCATCATAATCACGGCGACATGGATCACTCAAAACACGACCATAATGAAATGGAACATCGTCAGATGGATCACAGCAAGATGAATCATAGTCAGATGGATCACAGTGAAATGGATCATGGCGCAATGGGAGGGCATGCCCACCACCATCACGGTAGCTTTAAGGAGATTTTCTTGAAGTCACTCCCATTAGGAATTGCAATCTTACTCATTACTCCTATGATGGATATTCAGTTGCCTTTCCAAATTATCTTTCCTTATGCAGACGTTGTAGCAGTTGTATTGGCAACAATTCTATACTTTTATGGCGGAAAACCATTCTACATGGGTGCAAAAGATGAGTTTAATTCAAAAGCTCCAGGCATGATGTCCTTGATTACTTTGGGAATAACGGTTTCTTATGTCTATAGTGTTTACGCTGTGGCCGCTCGATATGTGACCGGAGAACATGTCATGGACTTCTTCTTTGAGTTTTCAACTTTACTTTTAATCATGTTATTAGGACACTGGATTGAAATGAAGGCATTGGGTGAAGCAGGGGACGCACAAAAAGCATTGGCTGAGTTAGTGCCGAAAGATGCTCATGTTGTTTTAGAAGACGGTTCGATTGAGACTCGTCCAGTTGCTGACTTGCAAGTAGGTGATTTGATTCGTGTTCAAGCCGGAGAAAATGTTCCAGCAGATGGAACGATCCAGCGTGGCGAATCACGTGTAAACGAAGCGCTTGTGACTGGGGAATCGAAACCAATTGAAAAAAACCTGGAGATGAGGTCATCGGTGGATCAACCAATGGTGACGGAGTCCTCTATGTGGAAATAAAGCAGACGGGCGATAAGTCCTTCATTTCTCAGGTTCAAACATTAATCAGTCAAGCTCAAGGCCAATCTTCTCGAGCAGAAAATCTTGCACAAAAAGTTGCAGGATGGCTCTTTTATATTGCGGTTATTGTAGCTCTTATTGCCCTTGTCATATGGATGGTTATAGCTGATGTACCAACGGCAGTTATTTTTACAGTCACCACATTAGTTATTGCTTGTCCGCATGCACTGGGTCTGGCTATTCCATTGGTGACTGCTCGTAGTACTAGCTTAGGGGCCAGTCGGGGATTATTAGTGAAAGACCGGGACGCTTTGGAGTTGACTACAAACGCAGATGTTATGGTTTTAGATAAAACTGGAACTTTAACAACTGGTGAGTTTAAAGTATTAGATGTTGAACTCTTTAATGATAAATATACGAAAGATGAAATCGTTGCCTTATTGTCAGGTATCGAAGGTGGATCTAGTCACCCTATCGCTCAGTCAATTATTAGTTACGCAGAACAGCAAGGGATACGTCCAGTAAGTTTTGATTCGATTGATGTTATTTCTGGCGCTGGTGTAGAAGGTCAAGCTAACGGACATCATTATCAATTAATCAGTCAAAAAGCATATGGACGTAATCTGGATATGGATATTCCAAAAGGAGCAACCCTCAGTGTCTTAGTAGAAAACGACGAAGCAATTGGTGCTGTAGCTTTAGGGGATGAATTAAAACCGACAAGTAAAGACTTAATACAAGCCCTTAGAAAGAACAAGATTCAGCCGATTATGGCAACGGGTGACAATGAAAAAGCGGCTCAAGGAGTTGCAGAAATTTTAGGTATTGATTATCTAGCTAATCAATCTCCTCAAGACAAATATGAATTAGTTGAAAAACTTAAAGCAGAAGGAAAGAAAGTTATCATGGTCGGTGACGGGGTCAACGATGCACCTTCTCTTGCATTAGCAGACGTTGGTATAGCTGTTGGTGCCGGAACTCAAGTAGCATTGGATTCAGCCGATGTCATCTTGACACAGTCAGATCCTGGTGATATTGAATCCTTTATCGAGTTGGCTCAGAAGACCACACGTAAGATGAAAGAAAATCTTGTTTGGGGAGCAGGGTATAACTTTATCGCAATCCCAATAGCTGCAGGAATACTAGCACCAATTGGCATAACATTAACTCCAGCAGTCGGTGCCATCTTGATGTCACTTTCGACTGTAATTGTTGCCATCAATGCTATGACATTGAAATTAGGGCCAAAATAAACAGTTATTTGGCACATGAAATAATTGAATGACCTTATCGTGTAAAGATATAATAGTTTCACAAGAAAGGAAGAGATAGGATAATTTAAAAGATCATCTCTTCCTTTTTTAGTTTATAAGGAGGAAAAATTATGACGCTGGTCCTTTTAGGGTTACCCGGTGCTGGGAAAGGCACTCAAGATAAAAGAATCGCAGAGGAGTACCACCTGACGGCTATTCAATTGGTGAAATGTTACGAGAAGCAATCAAGAGAAAGATACATTCGGACTCAGAGTGCAAGAATATATGAATAAAGGAGAGCTAGTTCCAGATGAGTGGATAAACTCATTGGTTAAGT
>NZ_BCQX01000121.1 GCF_001552295.1 Globicatella sanguinis NBRC 15551
CAAGTAAAAGCGTCTTATCCTAAAGCTTTTGAATGTACGGAGAAAATTAAAGAATATACTGAAAGAGTTCATCAATTTACCATCAATCAAGATGAGCAAGTATATTTAGCGATTCATATCCAACGTTCAATTACTCAAAGTCAAATATAACAACAGAAGAATTCACATGAATAGGATCGTGACTGGTAATGCAGGCGAAACCTAGGTGGATAATCTAAGTTATTCTTGTTTGGAGAATGTTGATAGCCGGACTATCGACTTTTTCAGATGCTAGAATGGTTTAGATTATCTATCTAGGTTTTTTTCATTCTTAGGTAGTAAAATTATAAAAATAAAAAAATAGAAAGAGGTAAGGAAAATGGCAGATTATACAGATTTAGCCAAAGACATCGTTGAGCATGTCGGGGGGAAGGAAAACGTTAAAAGTGTTAGACACTGTATCACAAGATTACGTTTCCAATTGAAAGATGAAGGTAAGGCAGATACAGAATACTTAAAAAAACGTGATGGTGTCGTAACGGTTGTTCAAGCCGGTGGACAATACCAAGTCGTTATTGGTAACCATGTGCCAGATGTTTATGAAGCGGTGTTAAAACAAGGCGTTGCTGGTGTAGGATCAGTGGATGTTGATGAAGGCGACGATGTTGCAAATGGTAATTTATTCGACCGTTTCGTTGACTTAATGTCAGGTTTATTCCAACCGTTCTTAGGTGCGTTAGCAGCTGCCGGTATTTTAAAAGGGGTTGTGGCGATTTTAGCTGCTGTTGGTGGTGAAAATATCACAGCATCTGGTTTATATGTCTTATTAAATGCAGCCGGAGATGCCTTTTTCCAATACCTACCATTTGCTTTAGCAATTACGGCAGCAGGTAAATTTAAAATGAATCAATTTACTGCTTTAGGTGTAACAGGAGCATTATTATATCCAGGAATTGGTGAACAAATTGTTGAAGGAATCAAATTCTTAGGTATTCCATTCGCATTACCACAAGCGGGGAGTTATTATCAAACGGTTATTCCGATTATTTTAGCGATATGGGTAGCGTCTAAAGTTGAAAAATGGGCAAAATCATGGATGCCAACTGTGATGAAATTATTCGGAATCCCATTATTGACTCTATTAGTTTCTGTTCCATTAACCTTCATTGTCGTAGGTCCCGTTTCAAATATATTATCGGATTTATTATCAGTAGCGTTTAATTCATTATATGGATTTAGTCCAATTTTATTTGGTGCTGTATTAGGTGGTGCCTGGCAAGTATTGGTTATGTTCGGTATGCACTGGGCGATTGTACCAATGGTAATTAATCAACTTGCAGTACAAGGATTTACAGCTTTCTTCTCACCAGCTGTATTACCTAACTTTACCCAAACAGGTGCTATTGGGGCGATTATGATGAAAACCAAAGAGGACAAAGTAAAACAATTAGCAGGTCCAGCATTTGTTTCTTCACTATTTGGGGTGACAGAACCAGCCATTTATGGTTTAACTTTACCGATGCGTAAACCATTTATTATTTCTTGTATCGCCGGTGCTGTTCAAGGTGCCTATATTGGTTGGGCTGAAGCGACGATGTATCAAATGGGTGGTTTAGGAATCTTTGCGTACCCTTCATATGTAAACCCACAAAATGGTGATTTCTCTGGTGTTATTCATATGTTAATTGGTACCGCGATTGCGATTGTCGTATCATTTATTTTAACATACTTCTTTGGTGTAACAGAAATCTTTGGTGGCAGTAAAGCAGACGCAGCAACTACCGAAGCGACAACAACTGAAGAAACAGCGACGCCAACGGCTTTACAATTAAAACAAGAAATTATCGCGGCACCATTATCAGGACAAGTAGTTGCATTAAAAGATGTACCAGATCAAGTATTTGCCAGTGAAGCAATGGGGAAAGGGATTGCGATTTTACCTAATAAAGGTGAAGTTGTTTCACCAGTCAATGGGGTTGTGACCACTATTTTCCCAACAGGACATGCCGTAGGGATTACTTCAGATTCAGGAGCAGAAATCTTAATCCATGTCGGAATGGATACTGTTCAATTAGACGGTAAAGGTTTCCGTGCGCATGTACAAAATAATGACCGTGTTCAAGCAGGACAAAAATTAATTGACTTTGATATTCCAACTATTGAAGCAGCTGGTTTACCAATCATTACACCGGTTATTATTACCAACACGAATAACTATACGGATGTAATTTCAACTCAAGAAGCTGAAGTAACAGCAGGCGACTACTTAATCGATGCCATCATTTAATTCGCTTAAGTAATTGAATATGGTAGTAAATGTAGCGAATGAAGGGAGACTTTAATTGAAAAGTCAAAACGGAGTTCGCTACAATATTGTTAGAAAACAAAAAATGAAAAGGGGTATAAGTAATGACAGTTTTTCCTAAAGGATTTTTATGGGGTGGCGCAACCGCAGCTAACCAATTTGAAGGTGCTTATAGTGAGGATGGAAAAGGCTTAAGTGTCCAAGATGTCACACCACAAGGTGGGTTTGGTCCGATTACTGAAGAACCAACAGAGGATAACTTAAAGTTAAAAGGAATTGACTTCTACCACCGTTACAAAGAGGATATTGCCTTATTTGCTGAAATGGGCTTTAAAGTTTTCCGCTTATCCATTGCTTGGAGCCGTATCTTCCCTAAAGGGGATGAATTAGAACCAAATGAAGCAGGATTGGCTTTTTATGATCGTGTATTCGATGAATTAGAAAAATATGGTATTGAACCATTAGTGACTTTATCACATTATGAAACACCTTTACATTTAGCACGTGAATATAATGGCTGGGCTAACCGTGATTTAATCTCATTTTATGAACGCTATGTTAGCACAGTGTTTGAACGTTTCCAACATCGTGTAAAATACTGGTTAACCTTTAATGAAGTAAACTCAGTCTTACATGCACCATTTATGAGCGGGGGGATTGTGACACCACCTGAAGAATTATCTCAACAAGATTTATATCAAGCGGTTCATCATGAGTTAGTAGCATCTGCTTTAGCAACTAAAATTGCGCATGAAATCAATCCAGAGATGAAAGTGGGTTGTATGGTATTAGCAATGCCAGCTTACCCAATGACCTCTCATCCATTAGATCAATTGGCTGTTCGTCAATTTGAAAATCAAAATTATCTATTCTCTGATATTCACGTACGTGGAAAATATCCAAATTATATCAAACGTTATTTCAAAGATAATAATATTGAAATTCAATTTGCTGATGGAGACGAAGAATTATTATTAAACCATACGGTTGATTTTATTTCATTCTCTTATTATATGAGTGTGGCTCAAGCACATAATCCTGAAGAATATACGTCTGGTAAAGGAAATATTATGGGGGGTATTACCAATCCTTATTTAGAAGCTTCTGAATGGGGATGGCAAATTGATCCAGTAGGTTTACGTTTAGTGTTAAATGATTTCTACGATCGTTATCAATTGCCATTATTTATTGTTGAAAATGGATTGGGCGCAAAAGATGAGTTAGTAGAAGGTCCGAATGGCCCAACGGTGGAAGACGATTATCGTATCGATTATTTACAAAAACACTTAGTACAAGTTGGTGAAGCAGTAAAAGATGGTGTTGAAGTAATGGGGTATACGACTTGGGGATGTATTGACTTAGTTTCAGCTTCAACTGCCGAAATGAGTAAACGTTATGGCTTTATTTATGTAGACCGTCATGATGATGGAACAGGTACACTAGCACGTTATAAGAAAAAATCATTTGATTGGTATAAAGAAGTGATTGCTACCAATGGTGAAAAATTATTTGAGGAGCAATAAGATGAATAAAAAAGTAATCTTCCTGGATGTAGACGGGACCATTACCAATTATTCAAACCAAATTCCAGCTTCAACGATTGAAGCCATCCGTCAAGCAAGAGCGAATGGTCACCTAGTTTTTACGGTGACTGGGCGTTCTAAGGCGGAAATGTATGATGAGATTATAGATATTGGGTTTGATGGCTATATTGGCGGTAATGGATCCTATATTGAAGTTGGAGACCAAGTTCTCTTTGAACAAGTCGTCGATTTTGATGATGCGAAAGCAATTGTCGATTGGTTACATGAACAAGGATTAGAATTTTATCTAGAATCAAATTCAGGATTATATGCCTCAGAGAACTTTGTAGAGCGAGGTACTCCCGTTATGATTGAGTACACACGTTATAAAGGACAAGAGAATGCTGAGCAAACGACCGTTGATTCTGCGTTTCCAAATATGATTTATGGAGCAGATTTATATCGTAATGATTTAAATAAAGTGTCATTTATCTTAGATTCTTACCAAAACTATTTAGATGCTAAAGCAAAATTTAGTCATCTTAAAGTAGGCACTTGGGGTGGAGCAGGTGAAAAAGCCCTGTTCGGCGATATCGGAGTTGCACAAAATGATAAAGCAAAAGCTATTGATTTATTATTAGAACATTTAAATATGAAGCGTGAAGATACCTTTGCTTTCGGTGACGCTAAAATCGATATTCCGATGCTAGACTATTGTGCTGTAGGAGTGGCTGTGGACTCTGGTGGCGATGAAATTAAAGCAATGGCTGATTACATTACCGATGCAGTGGATGATGATGGTATTTATAACGCATTTAAACATTTTGGTTTAATTTAATACAAAGGATGGTGGCTAATGAAAAGATTATTTTTAATGCGCCATGGTCAAACTTTATTTAATTTACAAAAACGAATACAAGGAGCTTGTGACTCGCCCTTAACTGAATTAGGCATTCAATAAGCTTTAGCTGCTAAACAATATTTTGACGAGCGTCAGATTCAATTTGATGCTGCTTTCTCGTCAACACAAGAAAGAGCCAGTGATACTTTGGAGCTGATTTTACCTAGTGGGCAAACTTACACACGCTTAAAAGGCCTTAAAGAGTGGAATTTTGGTGAATTCGAAGCTCAACCGGAATTCTTAAATCCCAAACGTCAACCTGGTGCTAAAAGCTATGGTGATTATTTTGTCGCTTATAGCGGTGAATCGGCAGATGAAGTAGCAAGACGTATGAAGGAAAGCATCACCAATACATTAGAAAAAGTTGAAGGTGACAATATTTTAATGGTGTCTCATGGCGGGGCCATGTGGGTGCTGTATCTCTTACTAGATTTACTAAAAGAGCCAGTACCGATTATGCCAAATTGTGGCATTTATGAATACACTTATGACAATGGGCAATTTGATATCGTTCAGATTATTGACCCCATTGCAGAAAAGAATTATCGAATATCAGAGGAGGAGAAAAATGTCAGAAATTAAAACATTTCCTGAAGGATTTTTATGGGGTGGCGCAACAGCCGCTAACCAATGTGAAGGTGCTTATAATGTCGACGGACGTGGACTAGCAAACGTTGACGTCGTACCAATTGGTGAAGATCGTTTTCCAATTATTACCGGTGAAAAGAAAATGTTTGATTTTGAAGAGGGGTATTTCTATCCAGCAAAAGAATCAATCGATATGTATCACCGCTTCAAAGAAGATATAGCTTTATTTGGTGAAATGGGCTTTAAAACCTATCGTTTATCCATCGCATGGACACGTATTTTCCCGAATGGTGATGAAGAAGAACCAAATGAAAAAGGATTACAATTCTATGAAGATTTATTCAAAGAATGTCATAAACACGGCATCGAACCATTAGTGACAATTACTCACTTTGACTGCCCAATGCATTTAATTGAAAAATATGGTGGATGGCGTAACCGCAAAATGTTAACTTTCTACGAACGCTTATGTCGTACCTTATTTACTCGTTATAAAGGATTAGTAAAATATTGGTTAACCTTTAATGAAATTAATATGATCTTACACGCACCATTCATGGGCGCTGGATTATACTTTGAACCAGGTGAAGATAAAGAGCAAGTGAAATACCAAGCAGCTCATCATGAGTTAGTTGCTAGCGCACGCGCAACACAAATCGCACATGAAATTGATCCAGAAAACAAAGTGGGCTGTATGTTAGCAGCTGGACAATATTATCCTAATACCGCTCATCCAAGAGATTATTGGGAAGCAATGAAAGAAGACCGTGAAAACTACTTCTTTATTGATGTTCAAGCACGTGGTGAATATCCAAACTATGCATTGAAAAAATTTGAACGTGAAAACATCAAGGTTGAAATGACGGAAGAAGACTTAGCTTTATTAAAAGAGCATACCGTTGACTTTATTTCATTCTCTTATTATTCAAGCCGTGTAGCTTCTGGTGACCCCGCAGTTAAAGAAAAAACAGCCGGAAATATTTTTGAGTCACTTAAGAATCCTTATTTAGATGCATCTGAATGGGGCTGGCAAATTGACCCATTAGGTTTACGTATTACGATGAACGCTATCTGGGATCGTTATCAAAAACCATTGTTTATCGTCGAAAATGGATTAGGTGCGGTTGACACACCAGATGAAAATGGTTATGTAGAAGATGACTACCGTATTGAATACTTAAAAGCACATATCCAAGCAATGCGTGATGCGATTAATGAAGACGGCGTCCCATTATTAGGTTACACCACATGGGGATGTATCGATTTAGTTTCAGCTGGAACCGGTGAAATGAAAAAACGATATGGCTTTATCTATGTAGACCGTGATAACCAAGGTAACGGAACCCTAAAACGTACCAAGAAAAAATCATTTGACTGGTATAAAGAAGTTATCGCAACCAACGGTGCAAGTTTATAATCATTGATTGTATCAATTGTGGTCAAAGGAGAAATAACATTTGACGTTTTTTTTAACCATAAAGAGGCTGGGCAAAAACTTTTTAAATTCTGCTCAGACATATCTATTTATTTCAAA
>NZ_BCQX01000122.1 GCF_001552295.1 Globicatella sanguinis NBRC 15551
GATATAAGCCTCCATGATACTGCTAATATCAAAAATAGAGATTTAGCAAAAACCTACGTTCTTACTAAATCTCTTATATTACGATATTTTTATAATCTTCTATATGATACTATTCTAACTCTGGGTGAGCTTCCATATATGTTTTGATCGTATCTTTCGTCTCAGCCTGCATTTCAAAGTAAGCATTCATGACTTGATGAGCAATATGGGTACTTTGGCGCCCAGTGGCCGCTTCTTCTAAATAAGGTACAACAACAGTAATCGCAATCTCTGGATTATCATATGGCGCATAACCGATAAATGTCGCATTCGTTACCGGTTGGTTTTGTGCATATTGAATAGGTCCAGAATAAAAAGCTTCGGTAGTCCCTGTCTTAGAACCGACTTTGATTGGATAATTTAAGAAATAGTAACGTGCTGTCCCTTGATCCGTATGGGACACTTGGTACATCCCTTCGTGTATACGATCAAATGCTTCATTTGGTAATTGGACCACATTCATTACTTTAGGATCAATCGAAGTTTTTACGCCACCTAATTCACCATTGGCATCTGTACTCCGTATTTCTTTCACTAATCTTGGTGAATAACGGATACCATTATTCGCAATCGTTGAAACATATTGAGCCATTTGTAATGGTGTATATAAGTCAAACTGTCCATAAGATAAATCAAGAGCCGATACTAATTGGGAACTATAAGGCGTGTATCCTTCTGATTCACTTGGTAAATCAATACCGGTTTGAGTTCCTAAACCAAACTCTGCAAAATACTTACGCATAATATTAATAGTATCAGGTGAAATCGTTAATTGACCGTTTTGTTCCCAACTAGATTGTCCACCAATCATCATCGCCATTTTAATCATGTAAATGTTAGATGATAATTGTAAGGCTTGAATGTCTGTAATCGGTACTTCTCCAGTACGGTTAAAAACGGAACTTTTCTCTTGAGAGGCTTGGAATTTCATAGGTTCATCGACGATGGTATTGTTGGTTGTGTTTATGACTCCGGTTAAATATCCCATAGCAACCATTGCCGGTTTTACAGACGACCCCATTCCGTAACTTGTATTAATAGCACCTAGGGCATCATCGATAATTTTACCCGTATAAGAGTCGGTATTTTCATCATATTCAAACTTTTTACCAGCAATACCTAAAATATCACCATTATTAGGATCCATTGCGACGATATAAACACGGTCATTTAATCCTTGATTGTCCATGTTTTTCAAGGCATTTTCAGCAATTTGGTCTAATTTTGCATTGAAGGCTGTATCAATCGTTAATACCAGATTATCGCCTTTAGAACCCTCAAAAATTTGTTGATTTGATAAAATGTCATCGGTCGAATCGGTTACGACTGTTGAAATGGATTTAGTTCCTCGTAATACATCTTCATATTGTTGTTCTAAAAACGAAATTCCTACACGGTCATTCATCGCATAACCTTTAGCTATTAATTCATTAGCTCTTTCGCTAGGGAGTCCGCGCTGTTCTGTTGAAACTTGACCTAAGATGGAACGTAATAAACCATTTTGAGGATACGTTCGTTGCCAATCGGTACCAATCGAAATGCCAGGTAAAGAACCTAATTGTTCACTGACACGTGCAATTTCTTGTGGCGTCACATTTTGATTTTTTACTGTTACCGTTGATAATGCATAAGCACTATTCATGTTTTTAAATAAAGCTATTACCTTTTTCTCACCATCAGAATAATTTAATTCTTCTGATTTCACGGCATTTAATTGTTCTTTATAAAAGGCTGAACCCGTTAATTGCTTTTGCTCTTTAGTGAGTCGACTATTAACCGTTGATTCATTATTGATAATAAAATAATCTTTTAAATCCCGCTCAGATAGTCCTTGAGTTGGAATATCAATTAAAGAAGCTAATTTACGTGCTAAGTCCACTAAATCTGAAGGGGCAACTTTTGAATCGGTATCACGAGTGAAAAGTATTGCCATTTCAGGATGATTCCCCACCAAGATTCGTCCTTGGCTGTCATAAATCATGCCTCGTGGTACTGAACCTGTCGTTAAGGTCGATTCTGTCTTTTGTACCATCGACAAGAAGGTGTCCCCTTTATAAAGTTGTAAATATCCTAATCTCACAAATAATGCCGCAAAACTTAAAAATGCTGCAAAAAACAAAATATTTAAGCGTTTGGGAATATGTGAATTATTCTTATTTTTTTTCAATTTGTATTTAGCCATAGTGTCACTCAATTCTGTTACTTATTTTGATTCAGAATAATCATTTATCATTATAACAAACTATTTAATCTTTGGGGAATAAAATATTATTATCTTTTGATGAACTTTTCATGAATTTAACTGATAATTGTTGATTAAGTAGTGTTTTGCTATAATATAGATATTCTATTTTGGAGGAAAAAACCTTGAAATCCAAGTCATTTATACCTTATTTTATTAACTTTCTAGTCTTTACTTCAATTTTTTCTTGTATTGCTATTATTTTTAATTTTATTCCTTTTGGCCATAAGACAATGTTAACAATTGATTTAGGTCAACAATATATTGATTTCTATAGTGCCTATCGACAAGCGCTATTAAAAGACCCTTCTCTTTTCATCTATAGTTTTCAAAAAAGTATTGGCGGTGAAATGATTGGTTTATGGGCTTATTATTTAATGAGTCCTTTTAACCTGATCTTTTTGCTTTTTAAACAAGAACAATTAGATTTGGCTGTAACAATAATTACTTATTTAAAACTACTAGCGATGAGTTTAAGTTTTATGTATTGCTGTCGCTATCAATTTAAAGCTTCAATGCTAGTGAGTCTGAGTTTTAGTTTAAGCTATGCTTTTATGAGCTACACTATGGTTTATGCCTTAAATATTATGTGGTTAGATGGCCTCATCTTGCTGCCGATTATTGTGGTTGGTCTTGATAAGCTTCTAAAAGGAACTTCTTATCTACATTATCTGATTGCTTTAACAGCGATGCTCATGATTAATTACTATATCGGTTATATGATTTGCATCTTTTTAAGTCTCTTTACAATTTACTTAATATCGGCAACAGAAGGCGTTTCATTTAAAAACAGAATTACTCAATATCTTAAATTTGTAGGAACTTCTTTATTAGCTACTAGTTTAGCCGGTATTACTCTCGTTCCGGCTTTTTATTATTTATTATCCAGTAAAGGCGCCAATAGCAATTTTGAATGGTCTTTTGAAACAACGATGGATGGGATGACTTTAATTTCAAAATTATTTTCAAGCAGTTTTATATTTGATGAAATTAAGGAAGGTGCGCCACCCTTATATGCCGGTGCCCTCATTCTTATTTTATTTGTCTTTTATTTTATAAACAAAGAAATCAAACTTTCTCAAAAAATAACAGCATTCATCATCCTACTGTTTTTCGCAATCAGTTTATATTTTAAAGTGCCTAACCAGCTTTTTCATGGGGGTCAAGACCCAATTTGGTACCCTTATCGTTATTCATTTCTAATTACCTTTTTCATGATTTACTTAGCTCTTGAGACTGTGCCGTTAATAAAATTTAAGCAACCTACTATTTTACAAACCTTAATCATAATTGTTTTATTTAGTAGTTTTTGCTTTTATTATTTAATGCATCAAGCTGACTATTTTTATCTTACAACTCATAATATTTTATTAACAATGGTCTTTGTTTTTATCCTCATTTTATTATTTGAAACGAATAATATGACATGGCAGTATAAAGAAATCGTTTTGGTTATGGTGGTAGTAATCGATTTATTTATTAATGGCGTTCAGATTATCCAACAAATGAGCTATGTTGATCAAAGTAAATATCAAGACTATACCGATCTTTTAGTAGAAACAACCACACCTTTAAAACCATCGCACAATGAATTTTATCGTATTCATAAAAATTTTGCTCGCACAAAAGACGAAGCTTTCTTTGCACATTATTATGGATTAGATAATTTTAGTTCAACGATAGAAGCTGCGACTAACCGTTTATTTGGCTATTTAGGTTTACCTGAAACGAGCGGCAATGCTACCTATGCCAATGGCACTCTCTTCACAGATGACTTTTTTAATATTAAATATTTATTGGAAGCCAATATCGAAGCCAATGAACAACTGACCGATGAACAATATTCACTTTCTCAACGCACTAGTGATTTTGATGTGAAACAATACCCTCTAGTGAAACACTATCAACGGATTGATGTTTATGAAAATGAGCAACGATTTGGTTTGGGTATTGAAGTGTCAAATCAAATTTTTGATGATTCTAGTACCTTTAAAAAACATGATCCTATCGCAAATCAAGAGGTATTATTGAGATTAATTGATTTCGAAGGTTCAGGTCAACCTTATTTCACCAAAAAAGCCTTGTCACAGACCAAGTTAATTAATGTGAGTATCACGGATAAAACCGAAGGGAACTATTTTACCTATCATTCTTTAATTACTGATGTCTTAGAAAAAGAAAAAGGAACCATCCAATATCAATTTAAAACTGAATCAGATAATCCCTATTACTTTACACTGCCTAGCCAATATGATCATGAAAATGTCAAACTAACGTTAGATAAATTAGACTATCATTTCAGTTCCCCTTTTAGACAAAGGCAAGTGACTAATGCTGCTTTTAAGCAAAAAAATCAGACTCATCTTTTTGAGGTTACTTTATTAGAAAAAGAATTAAAAGCTAATCAAATCTCGCTTTATGAATTTGATAATGAGCGCTACCAACAAATGGTGCAATCCAAACAAACCAATCTGTTTAATGTCGAACATTTTTCAAATACATCGATTCGTGGTAAGATAGACTTTAAACAAACAACTGGCCAGTTACTATTTACCATCCCATATGATGAAAACTGGCAAGTAAAAGTCGATGGCAACATTGTCCAAACCCATTCCGTGCTTAATAATACCTTATTATCCATTGACTTAACTCAAGGGGAACATCAAATTGAATTAAATTATTTACCTAAGTCAATTAAGTATGGTACGATACTTAGTATTATTGGATTAGGAATTGTATGTCTCATCCCATTATCAGTTTATATTTATAAAAAGAATGGAGATTTAAATGAAGAAAAACATCTTTAAATTTTTATTGAAAGCCTATAAAGAACCGCGTTTATTTATTCAAATCATTGCGGTGAAATTTAGACAATTACGCCACCTGGCCATCGTCGCAATCATGATAGCGGCTACGTCAATGACGATTGGTAACCAACCCTACTTTAATGAAATATCACAAAATATTGCAGATGCATCAACTTTTGTTCCGGATTATCAATATATAAATGGCCAATTACAACTCGCGCATAATGAAAAACCACTGTATTATCGTTCAAAAAATTTTCAATTGGTTATTGATGATTCGATTGAATCTAACAAACAGTTAGAAGATATTACACTCGAAAAGGACAAAGCAAAAGCCATTGATTCCAAAACCTTTATCAATCTTTACCTGTTTAAAAACAGTGCTTTTGCTAAGGTTGGCGGGCAATTTTATCGTTTAAGTGAGACAGAGTCAGGTTTTGTTTCGAAAGCAACTTTAATCCGTTTATTAAATGCCTTGAAAGAACATCCTTACATTACACTCTTTTCACAATGGATTAGTTATTTTGTGGTCAACTTACTAACATATGTATTGTTAATATTACTACTCACACTTGTAACTACTGGTTTAAATCATCGTATATCAACACCCTTTAGTTTTTGGCAACGGATTAAATTGACGATGGCAATTAGCTTTGCACCTTATGTTTTAATTCAAATTGTGAAAATCTTTGTTCCGGGTTTTGTCGGTAGCTTTTTTGCATTAGGTGTTTTCTTGATGATTTACCTTTACCAAATGGTAATACGTCATACCCTTTTTGTTAAAGAGTTTTTATTAAGTCTTACTGAAGAAAAGCCCGGCGATCTATCAAAGTTCAATAATTATTTCCCAGAGCTTGATTATATTGAACCTGAAAATCGTATGGAAAAAGATGATGATAATCCAAAAAAGATCATTATCTCACCTGATATTTTTACCGGTGATGAGTTTAATAAATTGAAACGTCATGACATTGTTAAAGACGTCGATCCCTATTTTAACGATTTAAAACCAATTGATACCAAAGAAGAAGCTTTAGCCAAAATAAAACGTCAATACGAAGAACATTTAGCTAAAGAAAAAGCTAAAGACGAAACTAACCAACAAGATAAAGTGTCACAATCAGACGACGATACACACGAAGATAAAACGAATGAAAATATGACTCAATCGAATGATACTGCACCTCATCATAAGGCAAATGAAGACCCGACGGATTCAGATGACACAGCAAATCATGATAACTCAAAAGAAATATCGTCTAATAATTCTATGACAAACATTGATCAGGATGAAGAAGCTGACTCTATTGAAAAAGAATAATATACATTAGACAAATAATTGATCAAATCAAGCAAATGAGCACTTGGACAATAACTTGAGATATTCAATCAAGTAATTGCTCGTTAATAAAAAGCGCTGAGTCGAGTGGTCTTAAACGGCGTCATAAAGAGGTAAAGCATCAACATTGTAAATCCAGTCAAGTCATTGCGCGCTAATTAAAAACGCAGTGGTGGAGTGGCAAATTTAGTGGAAATCATTTTAATGACTACTTCTTGCCTACCACCGAAAATAAATCCTAATCGGACAAAAACACGTTGAACACACAAAATCAAGTGCTCAACGTGTTTTTTATTTGTTACATAATATTGTCATCAAAGATAGAAAATAAGTGATGGCTTGCTAATTAATAGCCCAGTGGTGAAGTGGCCT
>NZ_BCQX01000123.1 GCF_001552295.1 Globicatella sanguinis NBRC 15551
ATTGGTGTACCTGGTACTTCATTCTCATCTTTACCTGGTGGGGTTTCACCATCTGGTGTCGTACCAGTCGACGTCACAGTATTCAACACTGATCCTGCTGTTACATCTTCAGCTGTAACAACATATGGTGTTGTTACTTCGTATGTATAGGTACCTTGTGGTGCTAACGGTGTGTCAAGGGTAATCACTTGATCGTGAATACCTAATTTTTCATCAGTAAATGTGATGGCGGTAATTTCATTAGTTCCTGTGTTGGTAAAGGTAAAGCTATAGTAGATTTTATCTCCTTCAGCTTTAAATTTAACCTCGTCATAAGCTACATCAGCACTGTCTGTGACACGAGTAGCTGATTTTTCTACCGTCATACCTGGTTTTTGTGGTGAGTTAACCATATGTAGGGTATTGCCATCTAAATATGTTCCCTCTTTTGCATTATATAGAGTTACGACAGCATTCCCTTGATCATCAAAACTCAACTCTGCATAGAACGACTCATCTGTGACATAGCCATTAGGGGCTTTTGTTTCTTTAATCGTATAGACTGAATTTGAGTTCAATCCTGTAAATGTTACTTTACCTTCAGCGTCAGAAGTAGATGTATGAACCTCAGTTTGATCATAGTCATTAGTTGCTGTAAACTCCGCACCCTCTAAAGGGTTTTTAGAAGTATCAATTTTATAAAATTCATAGGATACCTCTTCGCCTTCTGCATCCGCTTTTGCATCTAATTGATAAATATAGGCATTAGCCGTGCTGTAACTATTGTCTGGTCTAACAATAGTAGCAGAGTTTTCAAACGCATTTTGTGCTTTGGGATTTCCTTTAGTATAAACTTCAATAATATATGAATTTCTTCCTGAATCTAAGTTTATATTAAATGATCCTGCTGAAACATTAGCACCACCTAAAAATTCACCTAATTCATAACCTAAACTTTCATAGACTGTTGTAGCAGTATAAACTTTATAAGATTCGATCGTCATGTTGCCTGACTGCACTCTATCAGTTAGTCTTGACACTGGCATATTAGCTTGTTGTGGATTAACAATAATGACCCACTTATGTAACCCAGTCTCTGGATCATATGAAACTGGATATTTGGCTAAACCATGGTTAAAGAAACCACTATTTGTAAATTGGATATTGGATTTTGCAGTAATAGTCTTATCACCAGTTATAAAGTTGAAAGAATATTCCCCAGAACCCTGTGTAAACTCACTTCTGTCAGCTTCACGTTCAAAAGATAAGGTTCCTTTAATATTGTTATATTTTGTAACATTATCATTCAAAGTTACTTTGACAGTTCTAGTTGTAGCATCAATGTCCATCTGCCCGATTACAATCCCATTCGCGGATTTGACGGGGATATCAGTATCGTTTCCTATTGAAGAAAGTTTTTCGTCATATACAATCGAAAAAGTATCTCCTGATTGAGCTGTATTTGGAAGTGTAAACTCTGCATAAACCGTGACATTATGATCATTCGAACCGTCTCCACTTGTAAAATTTTCTTCCATTGTGACATTCGTAACAATGTTTTCGTTTGAAATATCTGCTGCATTTGCTAGCAAGATTTCTCTACCCGTGAATATCTGAAAAAATAAAAATAAGAAAGTTATCAATTTATGCACATGATAAAACCTATTTTTTCCATTCTCCATGCTCTTCCCTCCTAAAAATCTTTTAAAATAAAAAAAGAATCTATTTTTATAATATATTAAATTTAGTGATTATTTTTAAGCATAATACAATTAAATGTTCTATTATTGACTCATTCACCATTTTGATGAACTTTATTTATTCAAGGCGATGTCGTTTTAATAATTATTTTTAGATTCAATTTATCCCATGTTTTAAGAATAATATAATAATTGTGATCGACATCTAAGTTCCTTCGCCAACTATCAATACAAACAATCATATCAATACAAACAATCAAATGATAACTATGAAATAGTTTTTTTAGAACAAAAGTCCTCTTATACCTCTTTAGTATTTTAATACTTGCAACTATGTTCCTAATATAAATTAATTATAATAAAGTACACTCGACACTATATAAGTAATAAAAAATAAATTTAATTAAAATTATGAAACATTCCCCCTTCAATGTTATATCGTTTAGATAGTAGATCAAACCTAAATTTTAAGACACCCTATCAGTTAAAAGATAGCATATAATTGGGTTTTAAGCAATATTATTTAGTATTCTTAATTAATTCTTAAAAAGTTAAGTTACATTAGCAGTTTTCTTTTCACTAGATAAAAATTTGATTAATTTGAAATTTTATCTAAAAATCAGTTAGACGGCTAAAAGTGATAGTTGTAACTAAAACTGACAATTTTTTCCTCGTTAAAAAAACAGAATCAAATTTTCGCCAATGGAGAAAATTCAATTCTGTTCTTTGTCTTGATTCAGTTAATTATTGTGATTCTATTTTATAAACAAACATTAATCTTTTTTATAGTCTTCTTTTAAACTCATTGTAATCGAATTGATTAATGATGCTAAGGTTATTTTGACTGTCAGTAGCCATTATTTTGGCTAAGGGCATGCCATTAAACGTATTGGTCTTCACCATCGAATAGATTGCCATATCACAAAAGATTAGTTTATCACCGATTGCGAGTGGTTGGTCAAACGAATAGGTCCCAATAATATCACCGGCTAAACAAGTCGGTCCGCCCAATTGATAGGTATAAGCTTTTTCATCTGGTTGGCCTGAATTAATAATATGCGGTCGATACGGCATTTCAAGTACGTCCGGCATATGACAAGTAGCTGAGGTATCTAAGATGGCATTGGTGACGCCTTGGTTATGGGTAATATCTAAGACAGAAGCTACTAAGTAACCTGCATTTAACGCGACAGCTTCACCTGGTTCTAAATAAACGGTTAAATCATATCGCGTTTGCATATGATTAATTAGCCGAATTAAGCGTTCAATATCATAGCCTGAGCGAGTAATATGATGGCCACCGCCAAAGTTTAACCATTTCATTTGATATAGTAAATCGCCAAATTGAGCTTCAATCGCTTTTAAGGTAATTTCCAAATCATCAGAGTCTTGTTCACACAAGGTATGGAAATGTAAGCCGTCAATGCCTGTTAGATCTTGTCCTTCAAAATCGGTTACTAAGATGCCCAAGCGTGAACCGGGTGCACAGGGATCATAGATCGCATGGCCATCTTGAGTTGAAACATTTGGATTAACTCTTAATCCAAAGCTAGCTTTTGTTTGATTCTTTAAGTGTTTAAATCGATGCCATTGTGTAAAGGAATTGAGCACAATATGATCAGCGATTGGCAATATTTCAGTCATTTCCTCATCACGAAATGCCGGTGAATAAACATGAACTTCGCCTGGAAAATGTTCATGTCCTAAACGTGCTTCATAAATCCCTGAAGCGGTAGTACCATCTAAATATTCTGCCATCATCGGATAATGATAATACATCGAGAAGGCTTTTTGAGCGAGTAAGATTTTACAACCAGTAGCCTCTTTGACTTGTTTTAGAATTTCTAAGTTATGACGTAATAAATTTTCTTCAACCACAAAGGCGGGCGTTGACACTTGGTCAACCGCCCAAGAAATGTTGCGCTCTGTCATCTTAGTCCACCAATACTGGGTTGAAGTTTTCTTGCCATGGTAAGCCCCACTCATTTAAAGCATCCATGAAAGCATCCGGGTCTAACTCTTCTACATTATGAACACCTGGTTTAGCCCAAGTACCATTTAACACTAACATAGCACCAATCATCGCCGGCACACCGGTCGTATAAGAAACAGCTTGTGAACCAACTTCACGGTAACATTCTTGGTGATCACAGACATTGTAAACATAATAATTCACGGGTTGGCCATCTTTAGTCCCTTGATAGATACAGCCGATATTGGTTTTACCTACTGTGCGTGGTCCTAAAGTTGAAGGGTCTGGTAAAACAGCTTTTAAAAATTGAATCGGCACAATCTCGCGTCCTTCAAACATAATCGGTTCGATCGAGGTCATCCCCACATTTTCTAAACATTTAAGGTGCGTTAAATACGATTGACCAAATGTCATGAAGAAACGAATACGTTTGATACCTTTAATATTTAAAGCTAAAGATTCTAATTCTTCATGATGTAATAAATACATATCTTTTTCGCCTACTTGGTCGAAATGATACTCACGTTTAATTGCCATTGGTTCAGTTTCAATCCATTCGCCATTTTCCCAATAAGAACCTTTGGCAGACACTTCACGGATATTGATTTCTGGGTTAAAGTTAGTCGCAAATGGATAGCCATGGTCACCGCCATTACAGTCTAAAATATCGATGTATTCAATTTCATCGAAGTAATGTTTTTGAGCATAAGCGGAAAAGACGCCTGTGACACCTGGGTCAAAACCTGAACCTAAAATAGCGGTAATGCCTGCTTCTTCAAATTTTTGGCGATAAGCCCATTGCCATTTATATTCAAATTTGGCTTCATCTTTTGGTTCGTAGTTTGCGGTGTCTAAATAATGTGTTTTGGTGGCTAAACACGCATCCATAATGGTTAAGTCTTGATATGGTAATGCTAAGTTGATGACGATATCAGGTTGTTCCTGTTCGATTAAGGCGATTAATTGATTCACATCATCCGCATCAACTTGTGCTGTGGTAATAATCGTCCCTTTGCCATCTAATTTTTCTTTTAATGCATCACATTTTGATTTTGTACGAGACGCAATACACAACTCTGTGAAAACCTCACTATTTTGCACACATTTATGTGCCGCAACACTCGCAACGCCACCTGCTCCGATAATTAATGCTTTTGCCATTTTCATTCCTCCTTGGTTGTTATCTATATTAATTTATTTTTGGACTCTGTTATATTATTGATTAACTGATTCTTTGTCTTAATTACTATGCTATTGTTGTTGAAAGCGATTCAGAAAGCATTTTGTTTAACTAAATCAAATTAGTTAAAGGCTAATAAGATTTCTCGTATGATTTTGGTTGCTAAAGCAGTTGATGCCCCACTCAAATCATAATGTGGGGATAACTCATTTACATCAATTGCCACGACATTTAATTGGGCAATATCGATAATCGCTTTTAATAAGGTCATAAAGTCAATGCCTCCGGCTTCTGGTGTACCCGTTCCTGGAAATGAAGAAGGGTCTAAGACATCAAGATCAATTGTTAAATAAACGGGTTTATCTTTTAAATCTGCTATCGCTTTTGGTAAGCCTGTAAGATCAAATTTTGTTAAATGTGTATGTTCATTCGCAAATTCGAATTCTGCTTTTTCACCAGAACGAATCCCCAATTGGTAAATCCGGTCATCTCCTACAATATCCCAAAGACGTCGGATAATCGTAGCATGAGATAATTCAGCACCTAAGTATTCCTGACGTAAATCCGTATGGGCGTCTAATTGAATCACGCAAACATCGGGGTATTTTTCAGCGACTGCTCTAAATTGACCTAAAGTCACTAGATGTTCGCCACCAATCATTAACGGTCTTTTGCCGGCTGATAATATTTCACGGGCATGATCTTCAATATCTTGTAAAGCCAAATCTACTCTTCCGAAAGATAATTCTAAGTCTCCAGAATCAAAGATTTTCACTTCCGATAAGTCTTTATCTTGATACGGACTATAAGTTTCCAAACCAAAAGAATCATTGCGAATCGCTTTCGGCGCAAAACGAGTCCCTGGTCGGTTAGAGGTGGTTGAATCATATGGCGCACCAAAAATGACCGTCGTTGCTTCCTCAAAGCTTGCATCACAAGCGATAAAGGTTTCAATATTAGGTTTCATATTAGGTCAACTCCTTTAAATAATTAGGTAAAGCAAAAGCTGCTTGATGTAAAGGCAAATTATAATAAATGGTTTCAATCTGTTCGCGGTGAAGACGGACATTGGCTTCATCGACTTGCCAGCTCGTTCTCTTAGAAGAAAAACCAGCCAAGATATAACCTGCTGCATAGGACGGTACTGAAATCATATACGTCTCATTGATTGGAAAAACTGCTTTTAAGCGACTCATGACATGTTTGAATGCTTCGACATCTTCGTTATAAAAGCCATTTACTTGTTGTGACAACAATATTCCTTGTTCTGTTAGAGCGTTGTAACAATTGCCGTAAAATTCACGGGTAAATAAGGATTCATTTAAACCAAAGGGATTGGCTGAGTCAACAATAATTAAGTCATAGGTATTTTCACAGTGGCGCACAAATTTTAAAGCATCCTGAATGTATAAACTTACTCGTGGATCATCAAAACAGGGTCGGGTTTCCGGTAAATGTTCTTGGCAAATTTCGACTAAGCGTTGATCCAGTTCTACTACATCAATATTTTCGATCGATTGATACTTTTCTAATTCACATAATACGCCACCGTCGCAGCCACCGATGACTAAGACATTTTTTATGTTGGGATTAGCTGATAGTGGCACATGCGCCATCATTTCAGAGTAGAAATACTCATCTTTCTCCGTCGTAATTAACTCGCCATCGAGCGTTAAAATGCGACCATACTCTCTCGAGTCTAAAACCGCGACATGTTGGTATTCCGTTTGTTCGGTGTGGACGACTTTTTGCACATTAATGCCTAATTTGACATCTTCTTGATGATAATCATCGAACCATAATTCCATATTATTCCCCCTTTGGTGTTTGTTGGTTGGTTTGGGTATGTTGTTGCTTTCTTGGTTAGATCATTAATAGCCTGTTTTGATTTTTGAGTAAGCAATCTATTGGGAGTGGGCAACAAGTCGAAAGACACGGTTTGAGACCACTCAACC
>NZ_BCQX01000124.1 GCF_001552295.1 Globicatella sanguinis NBRC 15551
TCAAATAAGAGTTAGAATAGAACCTCTTTTACTTTTGGCTGAGTTTGCGCAATAATTTTACCTTCGTGGATATTATATAAGACTTCGCTACGTTCATTTAAAACATTATAGAAATTATTGTGATTCATAATAATTAAGTTAGCCGGTTTACCTTCTTGAATTCCATAACGGTCGGTAATATTTAAACAGCGAGCAGCATTATGAGTTACAAAGCGATAGGAGTCCATAATTTCTTGATAGCCCATCATATGACCGATATGTAATCCCATATGAATGACTTCTAACATATTACCATCACCTAATGGGTACCAAGGATCGAATAAGTCGTCATGACCAAAAGCAACATTATTACCATTGGCTAGTAATTCTTTGACTCGCGTCATGCCACGACGTTTTGGATAAGTATCAATTCGCCCTTGTAGATGCGTATTTACGAGTGGATTGGCGATAAAGTTGATTTCAGAAAGACGTAATAAGCGCATTAATTTCGCAACATAGGCATTATTATAAGAATGCATCGCGGTAGTATGCGATGCTGTTACGCGACCTTTCATGCCTGTTTCTAATGCTAAGGTAGCCAGTACTTCTAAGCCACGCGAAGCTTCATCATCAATCTCATCGCAGTGGACGTCCACTAAGACATTATATTTTTGGGCTAATTGCATCATCATCTTGAGTGAAGCCACGCTATATTCACGAGTGAATTCATAATGTGGAATAGCCCCTACTACATCAGCACCTAATTTTAGAGCTTCTTCTAGTAATTCATAGCCGTTTTTATAACTTAAAATCCCTTCTTGTGGGAATGCTACTACCTGAATTTCAATAAAGTTTTTTACTTCTTCACGCAGATCGATTAATGCTCTTAGAGCAGTTAAATTAGGGTCCGTTGTATCAACATGAGTTCTGACAAATTGAATACCATTAGCAGCTTGTTTACGAATTGCGCGTCCGGCACGTTCTTTTACATCTTCATAAGTAAGACTTTGTTTGCGTAAAGCCCAAGTCTCAATTCCTTCGAATAGGGTACCGGACTCATTCCATTTTGGTTCGCCGGCGGTTAAGACGGAATCTAAATGAATATGTGGTTCAATAAAGGGCGGTAAGGCCAGTTTTCCTGTCGCATCAATCACTTCTTCATTATCACCAGCATGAAGGTGGTCACTAATTTCTGTAATGATACCATCCATAATACGAATGTCTGTGGCTTTTTCTTGATTTTCGATATGAACATTTTTAATTAACATTTTCCATTACCCCTTTATTTTTGATAAGACGAAATAAACAATAACGGCGACGATTAAACTATTGATGGGTGTAATCCCACTTTGAATCATTAATCCCAAACTAATCCCGATGATAACGGCTATTATCGCATGCCAATTCCATTGGCGAGTTGTTTCTACTTCTTGATAGTGCTTGCTATTGATAAAATAATCGATAATAATGACTGCACCAACGGGGGGAATCATTGATCCTAACAAACTTAGGTAGGAAACAAAGTTATCGTATAAAAAGATAGCGAATAAAGTAGCCAAGGTTCCTCCAAATAAGGTCATCCATTTCATTGGAAATTTGGTTACATTAGAAATCGATAAACCAGCGGTATACAAGGCATTATTATTGGTAGACCAAATATTAAATCCTAAAGATAAAATGGCTGGAATCGTTAAACCTTGAAAAATTAACACATCAAAGATATCGGGCATATTAAAGGCAGCGGCACCAGTAGCGCCAAAGCTAAACATTAAGATATTGCCGATAAAGAAAGCAATCACTGTGGAAATAATGGCAGTCACTCGATTATCAGCAAAGCGGGTAAAATTCGGCGTCGAGGTCCCACCACTGATAAAGTTACCAATAACAATACTTAAAGCAGCGGTTAAAGTAATCGGTTGAGCTGGCGTATCTGAAAATAGATGAGTGACCCCTCCAACATCATTAATTGAACGATACATCGAATAAAAACCTAAAAGGGTAATTAAAGGAACGGCAATGGAACCGAAAATCGATAAAGCTTTAATTCCTTTCACAGACGTTAAGGTCATCAAGCCACCTATAATTAGTACTAAGACATAAGTGTTGAGACCATATAATTTGGCAACAGGAATCGCAAACATGGCCACACCGACACCGAACCAACCCATTTGGGTCAAGCCCACTAATAAAGAGGGTAATTTTGAACCAGTATGACCAAATGCTTTTTTGGATAATAAGTCAAAATTCATTCGTGTAGCTTGTCCAATATGTGCGAGTATCCCCGTATAGACAGCTAAAAATAAGTTACCTAATAAAATCGCAATGACAAAGTCACTAAAGTTAAGTCCTAACCCTAATTGCCCACCGGCCATCATGGAAGGGGAGAAATAGGTAAAACCGACCATCACCACTAACATTTGCCAGAAATTTTTGTAATTTCCATTGACCTTAGTGAGAGCATACTCCTCATCTTGTGGGGTAACTGCTTGTGCGCCTACAGTCAAATGACTCGGTATTGACGCAACTTCTTGACGTTCCGCAATATTTTGCATAACAAAAAAGCCTCCTATAAAATTATTTAAATCTCTGGATAGAGATCGCATTATTTTATAGCAAGCTAAAAAAACGTATTCTCTATCTTTCCTATCTCTCGGATAGGTTTAAAGATTTATCGTTAACTATTATAACAAAGTTACTTTATTTGTACAGAGTAAATTGACGATTATTTAAAAATGAAATTCCAATGTCCGTCAAGGCACCATGAATACTCTATGGAATCGACTAGCGAAAATCTGCCTCCAATTGTTATGGTCGCATGAGAATAATCACTAGGGGTCCTTGAATTATCAAAACAGAGTAGGGATGGTAAGTTTTATAAAACATCTTCATGAAGGATGGAATAATTAATTATAAAATATTAAATGATGGTCAAATGAAAATCATTCAGATTTCTACTTCAGGTCCACTCCCAACTGTGCGGGGGTAGGCAGACGAAGCAAAAACTATTCATTTTCTATTTTATGCTAACTCATCTGTGAGAGTGGAGGCTGACAAAGCGAAAATCATTAAAATTTCTACTTCAGGTCTACTCCCCTTTGTTTGTATTTTATTTAAAATTTTAATGAATAAAATTTATTTTAAGTGTTTTTCTTTACATTTGAAATCAGTTTTACTTTAAGATTAAGGTGTAGTAAATAGATTAAGCAAACAAAATTTGGGAGGATGAGACTAATGAGAAAATGGATAAAACTATGGTTAGCGGCAATGACAGCAGTCAGTTTAAATGCCCCTGCCTTAAGCGTCGTAAATGCTGAAACCGCAACAGTTGATGAAACGTCATTTGAAGTGAATGGACAACAATTTGATCTTTATGAATCAATATATCCCCAAGTAGAATTTGAAATTGGCGAGGGTGAAAGTATTCATGATCGAATTATTTTGAATGAAGATACTTTATTTGCTTCGGTAGATGATGCCTTATATGTATCAAATCCAGGAAGTAATTTTGAATTTGTTAATGAAATCACTGGAGGTAAAAGTTATCGTGATTTATCTACCTTCGCTTGGTTGTATTTAATTTATGATAATGGCGATATGCAAATCGTCTCGCCAGCTGTGGCTTCTACCGATTTATTAGATACTTTTAGTTTAGAAGAATTAGTCGAAGCACAGTATCAAGACATTAATTTTAAATTGCATGGATCTTACTTGAATCATTATACGGATGATATTTATGAGATGTATCATTATACGAAAAACTTTTCACCACAAATAATTGCGGATGCCTATGCAGACATTCGTCGCGCGGAAATTTTACAAGAACAAGATCCATCTAATCCACGAATTCAAGAATTATTAGATGATATGTACGACTCTTATAATTTATTAGTAGAACGTTATGATATGTCAGTCAGCGAAGACAAAGACCCATACTTTGAATACTTTGAAGGGGTGGAAGAGTCATCTGAACTGGATGAAAGAGAAAGTATTATAGTAGAAGCTTTCCATAAATTACCGTTAGACTTCCAACAACGTTTAGCACGTTTTGGTTATATGACACATGCGGATATTAATAATATTATCGATGTCGGCGACTTTGATTTAAGTGCGATGGCGTACCCAGCAAGAGAAATTCACTTCTCGGAAGAATATGAAATTGAACCAGTCATTATCTATCATGAAATGGGGCATATTATTGATTATTCTTCTCGTGTTTATAAAGATCCGGCTTTAGAAGAATATAAGAGTTTCTCAGATTCTGATGAATGGATGAGTGTCCATCAAGCAGAGTGGGAAGAAGAAGGTTCTTATTATAATGATCCATCGGAGTCTTTTGCACAAGGTTTTGCGGCTTATTGGATTAAGAAAATTGAAGACACGGAAACTAGTGACTATGGCTATGAAAATACCGACATTGCGGACCGTCCTGAGACCGAAGCTTATTTTGAAGACTTATTCGCAAAATTAAATATTGAAGGCTAAAGTTTTAAACAATAAAAATCACACCTTACTCTAACTATGAACGAGTAAGGTGTTTTTGTGTGTAAAGAATGATAAAAATGTTTGAGTTAGTTAATTGATATTAAATAGCAATGGCACCGACTTACTGTTCGCTGCGTGAAACTTACAGCCTTCAATTCTTGAAGTTTTATGGGGGTGGGCAATATTATTTCTTCGTCTATCCAACCTGAACAGTTAGGAGTGAGCCAGAAGTAGAAAATCAAATGAATTTTGCTTCGTCTAACCACCCCTTCGCACAGTTGAGACCACTCAACCCCTGCACTATAAATTAAAGAGTTGGATTCAAATGGAATGATGATAGTTTGTATAGGTTAACTTAAAAATGAACCACTATATTAATTGAAAAGTGAGCCACTTTTAACTAGCAAAATACAATCGTATTTGCCCATCTGAAAAACTTATGAATAAAATGATACTAACATGGCGGATAACAATAATCTAATTATTTGTCATTCTCTAAAAAATGAGCATAGAGCTAATGAAATTTTGTAATAACCCATCTATTAGGAGAAGAGTTAAATTAATGTATCAAATAAGTGAATGGTGCTTTGTTTGTGTATTTATAAATAAGCTTGATAAAATTAAAAAATGAGTTATAATAAATATAGATAAATTACCTTTTTGGTAATTTATATAAAAGGAGAACAAAATTGGAAATACACTATTCTTCTAAAAAAGTAAAAAAACACTGCACAGACTTCAAAGAAGCTCAAAAATATTATTCTCGGAAAACAGCAATTAAATTACATAAATTAATAAATTTCATTGAAGAAATTCAATCACTTAAAGAATTGATTGATATCCCAATTTACCATTTTCATCCTTTAAAAGGAAAAAGGGAAGGTCAATTTGCGATTGACATTGATGGTCGGAAAAGTTCATATCGATTAATTGCAAGTTTTGATGACATAAGTTCGAAAGATGTTTTTTCGCGAGCAAATAAAATTAATATCATAAGAATTGAGGAGGTAAGTAAGCATTATGAGTAATATGACCGAATACAAAAATATATTGGCTTTCCATCCAGGTTCTTATATTGAAGAGATAATTGAAGAACTTAACATTAATCAGGAAGAATTTGCTGAAAGATTAGGAGTCTCAGCAAAGACCATTAGTAAATTGGTTAATGGTATGGATTCAATAAGTAAAGAGACTGCATTAAAATTATCTAAATTAACAGGTGTTAGTTTTGAGACATGGATGAAACTTCAATTGAAATATGACTTGAAAGTAAATGAAATTGAAGAGCAACGGCTACTTGATAATGAAGCATTAGTTTGTGAACAGATTGATTTTAATTATTTTAAAGTGAATCATTTCGTGGAGAATACTAGATATAATAAGATAGATAAAATTAAAGAGCTTCGTCAGGTTTTAAAAATAGCAGATTTAAATTATCTTAAAAAATTTAATCAACAAGTTAGTTACCGTAATACGAAAGATTTTAATTTGAAAACGACCATTAACTCAAATGTTTTACTTGAGATTGCGACGCATCTAGCTAAGGATACGACAGATATCAAATTTAATAAATCGCGTTTAAAGAAAGTTTTACCACAAATCCGAGAGTTAACTTTAAGAAGCGAAGAATCGTTTTATACAGAGTTGGAAGAGTTACTTTTATCTTGCGGTATAGTTTTAATTGGATTACCCTCTTTAAAAAATGCAGGATTAAACGGCGCGACTAAACGTTATAAAAATGGGAGTGTTTTGCTACTTCTTACCGATAAAAATAAACAGTCCGATATTTTTTGGTTTTCTCTGTTTCATGAACTGGGGCATATTTTAGAAGGGGAGTTTTATTCGGACTTAGGAGAGGTTGCACATTATGAGGAGAAGGAAGCAAAGGCTGATCAATTCGCTAGAGACATCTTAATTCCAGAAACAGAATATCGTCAATATCTTAAGGATGAAAATTTAAATAAACAAAGTATTCTTGAATTTGCGGATAAAATAGGGATTCATCCTAGTATTATTGTTGGAAGATTACAATATGATAAACATATCGGCTATAATATTTTGAATGAATTAAAGGTGAATTGTCAGTTTAAATTAACTCCTATTCCATCTTGAAAGATTGAAAGCAGAGTGGGAGGAAGAAGGTTCTTATTATAATGATCCATCAGAATCGTTTGCACAAGGTTTTGCAGCTTATTGGATTAAGAAAATTGAAGGTACGGAAACAA
>NZ_BCQX01000125.1 GCF_001552295.1 Globicatella sanguinis NBRC 15551
GAAAAAACCGATTACTTTAAATCGTAATCGGTTTTTTAGATCTTATTTAAGTTGTTTTCGGCCTTGTGGCCGTTTCATTATTTCGCTCATGACGATAACCTCTTTAATTTTACCAGATCGTAACATTCGTTGATACGGATGTTGTTTAAATTGATGATGCTTTGTTCTTTCCACTTGTAGTGTATCTTCTTCATCTTCAATTAAGTCATCTGCCATTGACTCGAAATAATCAATATCCTTTGTTAAATAGTCTTCGATTGATTCTTCTTTTGAATCTCTCGCGTCTAATGATTCATGATTCAACGATTGATTGTCAAGTGTTATATTTTTGTCGCTTTCTAATTCATCCATCAAGGATTGATCTTCTTCTATAGAAAGTTGTTCCATTTCACTATCGATTGCCAACTCTTCTAAAACCTTTCTTTTTCTATTTTTCTTTGTTTCTCTTTTTTGGTTTTCTTTTAAACTGCTTTTTAGTTGATTCATCGATCGTTCGGCCGCTTCAATCGCATTTTTGGTTTTTTCACTTAACTTTTCTTCATCAACTTCCAGATTTTTTACTATATCAAACTTTTTTTCTTTTGATTTAGTATTAATAAACCAAAAGTAGATGAGAATCAATAGAAATATTTCCATGGTTCATCGCCCCTATTCATTTTCATTTTGAATAGTTGGATTGGCAATTGAATCACGCATCGCAGTATCTGATTTTATATTTTGCATTTGATAATAGTCCATTACACCTAAATTACCTTTTTTGAATGCTTCAGCAATAGCTAAAGGAACTTCTGATTCAGCCTCTACTACTTTAGCTCTCATACGCTGAACTTCGGCCAACATCTCTTGTTCTTGAGCAACAGCGAAGGCACGACGTTCTTCGGCTTTGGCTTGTGCAATCTTCTTATCGGCAATTGCTTGATCTGCTTGTAATTTTGCTCCTATATTACGACCTACATCCACGTCCGCGATATCAATCGATAGAATTTCAAATGCGGTACCGGAATCCAATCCTTTTCTTAAAATAGTTTGCGAAATAGAGTCTGGATTTTCTAAAACGATTGAATGTTTTGGCGCACTACCAACGGTCGTTACAATCCCCTCTCCAACACGGGCAATGATAGTTTCTTCACCAGCACCCCCAACTAAACGCTCAATATTAGCTCTTACTGTTACTTTGGCTTTTGCTTTTACTTCAATACCATCCATGGCAACCCCAGCAATGATTGGTGTTTCAATTACTTTAGGATTAACGGATACCTGTACTGCTTCAAAAACATTACGCCCTGCTAAATCAATAGCTGCTGCTTGCTCAAATTCTAAATCAATATTAGCTCTTTGAGCGGCAATTAGTGCATCGACTACTAAATTAATATTACCGCCCGCTAAATAGTGTGCTTCAAGTTCATCTGTACTGATTTTTAAACCGGCTTTAGTTGCTTTTATAAGGGGGGTAATGATATATGAGGGTACAACTCGTCGTAGACGCATCCCAACTAAATTCCCAATCCCAACTTTCACACCAGAGAAATAGGCTGTAATCCATAATCCTACTGGTACAAATCTAAAGAACAAAGCAATAAAAATTATCGCCAAAACAGCAATAATAACTATCGAAACGATGGTTGTTTCTCCCATTTTTTCCACTCCTTTTACTATTCATCTATTTTTCTAAGTAATCATTTAACTATCAATTTTTTCTCACATAAAGCTGGGTCCCTTTGACCCTTGAAATGTATACAGGCTGACTCGCTTCAAGCATACCTTCTTCACTCATCACTTCGTAAACTTGTTGATCTGAGTCTAATTTAATTTTACCAACTGGTCTTAAATCTTCGATAACGAGACCTGTTTCATTTATTAATTTACCATAGCTAACTAAAGTATCTTCATCAACCTGTTTGCCAATTGCTTTATTTAAAACGAATTGAGGTGAGATTTGTAATGTTAATCCCGCTTGATAAGCTATAAAACTTACTGCTAATACCAGACCTACTAGTGCTAATAGTAATAAAATTAAATCAGGAATATCTCTGACTTGTTCAGCTAATGAGTAGATAATGGTGATAACACCTAAAATACCCACAATGCCAAAATCCGGAATATACAATTCAATAATTAAAAATGCCACCCCGATTAGAAAAATAATATAATCGAAAATCGGTTGATTCAATACATCAAAATATACTGCAAAAAGACCGACAGCCACTACAACATTTAGCCATTTAAATTTTAAAAATAACGCTAGCGTTAAAAGCGCTGTTCCCAAAAATAGCCAAATCATTTATCCTCACCTCACTTATTGACAATATTATAACAAATTTTTTCATAAACCTATAATAATAACCCTTCTTTCTACTCGTTATAAATAAATATTATCATTTAGTTTTTCAATTTGTATGCTGCTTTTTCTATTCAAATTTACATTTTGTTTACAATCTATTCTATCTATCAATGACTAAATCATGTTATGATTAATTTATTATAATATATGGAAGGATTGATTCTATGGCCAGTATTTATACCCATCATCGCTTTGGTCTACAATTGCTTGAATTACTACCTGAGCACTATAAAATTATTGCCGAAACACATCGAGATTATTATTTATTAGGTCAACAAGGCCCAGATATTTTTTTCTTTAATCCTTTAACCTTGATGAAATCAGATAGCCCTGGAATGATTATTCATAAAGAGTCTGGGATAAATTTTATTGAGAATCAAAAAGAGATGCTCCTCGATTGCGAATGGAATTCCCCAGAGATGGCTTATTTTATTGGCAGTCTTTGTCACTACTTGCTTGATTCAAATATACATCCACTTGTAAATCAACTAAGTGAAGGAGAATTTTCTCATTTAAATGTTGAAACAGAATTGGACCGTTACTATTTAATCAAAGACCAGAAAAATCCCTTTAAATTCAAACTAGAAAATCTTATTGCGAAAGAGCCAGGTTTTAAAACGGTAATACCCAAATTTTATACTCATTACCCAAAAGGAACACCACAAAATGTTATTTTAGGCATTCGTTTCTTTCGTTATATTAAGTGGTTTTTTCATAGCGAATCACAAATTAAAGAGAATTTTTTAATATCTTTACTTAATTTTGCTGGGTTTTCTAACTTTAAGTCTCTCATTATCTTGCAAACTCCTTTTAAGGAAGCGGCGGTTGCTAATCTTCAATTGGATGCTATTTTTGAAACTACCTTGAACAAGTCCCCGGCTCTAATTGATAATGTATTTCAATATTTAATGAACGGACACGCGTTGGCTGATGCATTTAAAATAAATTATGATGGAGAGTAAACTATGAAAGATTTAACAAAATTAGAAAAAAATTGGATTTTATATGATGTTGGAAATAGTGCTTTCACCCTATTAGCTACTACTATCATTCCGATTGTCTTCAATACTTTAGCTGAGAATAAGGGTTTATCAGAAGATGTCTATTTTTCGTATTGGGGTTATGCCGTCACTATTAGCACGATTATCGTTGGGATCTTAGGGCCTATTTTAGGCGCCAAATCGGATAGTCACGGTCATCGTAAACGCTGGTTCACAATAATGTTAGTTTTCGGTTCAATTGGTTGTATCTTAATGCCATTCTTTCAACATTGGTTATCTTTTCTCATTGCTTATGTTTTAACGAAGGTCTTTTATAATTCATCTTTAGTTTTCTATGACAGTATGTTAACCGATGTTACCACTCCTGAACGGATGGATCGTGTTTCCTCTCATGGTTATGCTTGGGGATATGTCGGTAGTACGATTCCTTTTGTCATTAGTATCGCGATAATTTTTGGTAAAGACATGCTTGGTATCACAACTTTTCATGCTACGATTGCTGCATTTGTGATTAACGCTTTATGGTGGTTCTTATTTTCAATTCCACTCCTTAAAACCTATGAACAAAAACATATCAACACTGAAAATAGTGCCAATCAAGTGTTCCAACAATTATGGGCGACCTTACAACAAATTATTAAAGACCGTAAAATCAGTCTGTTTTTATTATCATTCTTCTTTTATATTGACGGTGTCTATACAATTATTAATATGGCTACAGCTTATGGTACTTCTTTAGGTTTAGATTCCACCGGTTTAATTTTAGCTTTATTAGTTACGCAATTAGTAGCATTTCCAGCTGCACTCTATTTTTCAAAAATTTCTCATCAATATAAAACAGAAACCTTAATAAAAATCTGTATTATTGCTTATGGTTTAATCGCATTATATGCCATTCAGTTGGATCAATTGTATGAGTTTTGGATTCTAGCAATTGCGGTTGGGATGTTCCAAGGAGCAATTCAAGCATTATCACGTTCCTATTTTGCTAAAATCATTCCTAATGAAAAATCGGGAGAATATTTTGGTATCTTTGACATCTGTGGAAAAGGTGCTTCAATATTTGGAACGTTAATCGTTTCTTTAATTACGTCTTTTACTGGTAATCAACAATATGCCGTGGCATCATTAACGTTTTTATTTATTGCTGGTTTCATTATTTTAAATCTTTCACTAAAAGAACCCGTGGCAAAATAATCATTTGCGTTACGAAAATTCACAATTACTAGCTCATTACAATAGCGCAATTAGTTTACATTTTGCGATTAAATTACTTTGCTTTAAGAAGCAATTCATTCATTTCATTGCTCTTTCATAATCGTCCACATAGGATTAAAAGCTTTAATTTTCATTTTTAGAATTGTCAGGTTCCTACCCATTTTCATAGAGTGCTAACAAGAATAAGATTTGATTGTTCTACTAAAAAAGAGAGCACCCATTTGTCTACAACAGGTAATATGACATACGCTAGCTCCTAAATTGGTTACTAGCTTAATATTTCAAAAAAAGACGGGATTAGAACTACTGTTCTTCCCGCCTCAATTCTTCGATTTATTTTGCATACTCAACAGCACGCGTTTCGCGTATAACCGTCACTTTAATATTTCCTGGATAATTCATTTCTGCTTCAATTCTATTTTTGATATCTCGCGCAACTTTGATTGCTTGAGCATCATTTAACTCTTGTGGTTTAACCATTACTCTGACTTCACGCCCAGCTTGAATAGCATAACTATGAGAAACACCATCATAACTGTTAGAAATTTCTTCTAATTTTTCTAGACGACGAATATAGTTTTCAAGTGATTCACTTCTAGCACCTGGTCTTGCGGCAGATAAGGCATCAGCAGCAGCTACTAATACTGCAATTGGTGAGGTCGGTTCAGTATCACCATGATGAGATGCGATTGAATTTACTACAATTTCAGGTTCGTGGTATTTATTGGCGATTTCGGCGCCAATTTCAACGTGAGAACCTTCGATTTCATGGTCAAGTGCTTTACCTAAATCGTGTAAAAGTCCTGCTCTTTTGGCCATAGCCACATCTTCGCCTAATTCTCCAGCCATCACTCCCGCTAATTTAGCTACTTCAATACTATGTTTTAAAACGTTTTGTCCATAACTAGTTCTAAATGACAAGCGTCCTAAAATCTTAATGATGTCTGGATGAAGCGAATGTACGCCAACGTCAAATGTTGCTTCTTCACCAATTTCACGTACTTTTTCATCAATTTCTTTACGCGCACGATCCACCATTTCTTCAATTCTAGCAGGATGAATACGTCCATCTTGAATTAATCGCTCCAAGGCAATTTTAGCAATTTGTCGTCTGATTGGATCAAATCCACTTAAGACGACAGTATCTGGTGTATCGTCAATAATTAAATCGATACCAGTTAAACTTTCTAATGTGCGAATATTACGTCCTTCACGCCCGATAATGCGTCCTTTCAAATCATCACTTGGTAAGTGTACAACGGTCACAGTATTCTCAGCTACTAAATCAGTTGCAGATTTTTGAATAGCTTGTAAAATAATGTTTTTAGCATTACGATCTGCTTCATCTTTGGCTTTTTGTTCTGAATCTCTGACCATAATAGCAATTTCATTAGATAATTCTTGTTCAGTCTCAGACATAATAATCTCTCTGGCATCTTGTCTTGAAAGAGTCGCTACTCTTTCTAATTCAAGCTTTTGTTCATCGATTAATACTTGAACTTGTTTTTCTTTTTCAGATATTGCTTCTTGGCGTTTGGTATATTCCGTTTCTTTTTTCTCAAGATTTAATTCGCGCTTATCTAGATTGTTACTTTTGATGTCTAAATTTTCTTCTTTTTGCATCAAACGTTGTTCTAATCTAGTTGCTTCATTGCGTCGTTCTTTTAATTCTTGTTCAACCTCATTACGGAACTTTAAGTTATCTTCCTTCGCTTCAAATAATGCTTCACGTTTTAGATTTTGCGCTTGTTTAATCGCATCATCCACAATGGCTTCTGCATTTGCTTTTGCGCCATCGACACGTTTTTCATCATTTTTCTTTTGAATAAAAATCCCTAAAACTAATCCGATTATTAAAGCAACGATAGCGAAGGCGATTGACACTAAGTCCATAAGAGTCACCTCCGTATCATTATTATATTTTATTTCATTTCAAAAAAATTGAAGTTAAATAATTAAAAAATGTGCTTTCACACATCTTTTATTTTAGTCTTTATTATATTAATTGTCAATTGATTTAATATAAGCCGATAGTGTCAAATT
>NZ_BCQX01000126.1 GCF_001552295.1 Globicatella sanguinis NBRC 15551
CCTTTTTTGTTTATTATATATGAATATCTTCCGATAAATACTGTTTAATTAATTGACGTTCAGCTTGATTGAGTTCGCGATATTCACCTGGTTTTAACATTTGATCAAGTGAGAACTTACCAAAGGTTAACCGTACTAGCTCAATTACTTTGACTCCTACACTTAAAAACATCTTCTTCACTTGATGGTATTTGCCCTCCGAGAGGATAACCAGTGCTTCACTTTCAGTTGGTGAATGACGTAAAATAATCAATTTTGCAGGTTTGCATAAGGTATCTTGATCGATTATCACCCCTCTAGCAAACATTGCGACCGTTTCTTCATTAATATCACCATTTACTTTGACTCGATACTGCTTCTCCACATGATAATCCGGATGTAATAGGCGAAAGCCCAGTGGACCATTATTCGTCAATAATAATAATCCACTAGTATAGCGGTCCAAACGTCCAATAGGATATAGGCCCTCTATTTGATCTTCAGCTCTCAGAAGGTCGATTACCGTCTGCTTCTGGTCATCTTTAACAGCACTAATAACCCCTTCTGGCTTATACATCATATAATATTTTTCTGTTGGACTGACGATTTTTTGACCTTTGACCGTAATTTTTTGTAGCTCACTATCTATATTTTGTCTTAGTGAAAGAGCTTGGTAGCCATCAATTAAGATTTGGTGATCAGCTAACAATCGTTTTCGTTGATGTTTCGTTAATTGTAATGTTTTGATTAAAAATTTATCTAGTCTCATCTTTTCCTACTTTAATTATTGACACAAAAAGGCAGTGCCAACTCAACTTATTGGTCGTTAAATACCTCGTTGAATGACACTTATGTTTATTCATTTTATCACTTTTATTGAAATGATTCGCTTTGAGCGAAGTGATATAATTTTTCCCTTATACGATTCTTTTGGTCGTGGGTCTATTACATTGTGTTTTCACCTTTATTTTTCGTTTTGGTTGTAAATGTATCACAATCGACCACTGACTTTGATGATTCATTTTAGCCGCATTTTTATCGCTATTAACCTTTGACTTTGATGATTCTTTTTAGCCGATTCTTTATCGCTATTACCGTCTGGTATTAATTATTTGCTTTGGTCTAAAGGGTAACCTATTAACCCTATCAAACTGCTTACTCCTCCATCGGTAAGAAATCAACAATGACCACTTCTGGACGATTATAGAAGCGTGGTACATGGTCTAATTTTTGATTTTCTAGGCCACGACTGACAATTAATTTAGTTTGATTAAAATTATATTCGCCGCCAGCATATTTGGGGAATAACCCTTGATGAGGCGCGTACAGTCCATTCATTAAACCCGGTATACGCCATTGTCCACCATGTGCATGGCCACTAAAAATAATATCGAAAGGATAAGCTAAGTAATCTTCAATTAATTCTGGTCGATGGGCTAATAAAACATTCACATAGGGTCCGGATTGGTGATTGTGCATTGCTTCGAATAAAGCGATATCCGGAGAAAGAAATTCTGGATCATCAATGCCGGTAATTTGTAAGGTGGTATCATTATAAGTAAATAAACTTGATTCTTGCGCTAGCACTTCAATCCCTTTGGCTTCAATCATTTGTTTTACTTGTTCGCCTCGTTTCGTATAAGCTTCATGATTGCCCGTTACATAATAGGTTGGGTATTTAGCGACGATTTGATCTAAAAATAATTCCGCATGACTCTGAGGTAAATTTTCATCGACTATGTCGCCGACTAAAAAGACTACATCTGGAAATTCATTGTCAATTAAGGACATCAAGGTTGCTTGATCCTCACCAATTAAATTACTATGCAAGTCGGTAATGACGGCTGCTCTCACACCGTTGTTTACATTCGGATGTTGATATTTATAATGTTTAATGACTAATTTTTGATTGAGACCATTCGCTGTGAATAACGCTAAGCCGATTGTTGAAACAGCTAATCCCATTTTTGTTATAAATTTCATACAGTTCCACCTTCAATAATGGTATAATAAATACTATAAAATATATATTCTAGATAAGAATATCATGTATTTTTCATGTTTACAAATTTTTTACAAATCCTAAATGGAGTGTCTGTCTGGCCTTCGTTATAATGAAGAAGGTTTATAAAAATAAGACGATTTATTTTTAAGTCTTTATGAGGTTAGCAGCTATTACTCACTTTTTTATTATCCAAACTATGGATTTGTAAATGTTATTCAGAAAGGAAGTCCTATATGTATAATGAAAAAATTGGGTTAATTGATATCGGATCAAACACTATCCGTCTGGTCGTTTATGCGATTGACCATCGATTTAACATCACTGAATTGCAAAATATCAAGACCCCCGCAAGACTTTCACAATACTTAGAAAAAAGCAAAAAATCAGTCGTGATGAACCAAATGGGAATTGATTTATTAATCGAAGTATTACAGTCTTTTAAAATTGTGGCTGATAAAGCCGGTGTTGATAAATTATTCCCGGTCGCAACCGCAGCGATTCGGCAATCTGATAACCGTGAGGATATTTTAGCTCAAGTCAAAAAACAAGTGGGTATCGAGGTCACCATTTTATCAGAAGAACAAGAAGCCACTTTCGGTCAATATGCGATTTTGCATTCCGTTGATGTACCAGATGGTATTACCATTGATATCGGGGGTGGCAGTTGTGAAGTGACGCTCTTTAAAAATAAAGAGATGGTGCAATTCCATAGTTTTCCTTTTGGGAACGTCACTTTAAAAGAACAATTCTTCAAAAATAAAAAGCATAATGATCCTAGTGCTATTGAAGCACTACGCAAATATATACGCGATCAATTTAAAAGCATACCTTGGTTGAAAAAAGCCAAACTGCCAATTATCGCGATGAGTGGTTCTGCGCGTAATATTGCCTATGTTCATCAGCGTTTAAATGACTATCCGATTGCGGGAATTCAAGGCTATCATATGACAGAAGCCAATTTGAACCAAACCTTGGATTTATTTATGGCCACCGATTTAGACGATATGGGGAATATTGATGGCCTCAGCAATGACCGGGTCGACATCATCATCCCAGCCAACATTGTCTTTTTAGAATTATTAAATATGGTCAAAGCACCGATTTTCATTTTATCGAATCAGGGACTACGAGAAGGTTTTGTTCTAACTTATATTAATGAGCATTATCACTCTCCTATCGATGCACGCAATAATAAATTAAGAACGGTCCAACAAGTTGCTGATAAGATGAATATTTTACCTGAGGGTAGTATTTTGCGGGTTAATTACGCCATTAAACTTTATCAAGCATTGAGTGAAGCTGGTGTTATTCGCTACGATGACCAACTAAAAAACGAATTAGAATTTGCCAGCTATTTATATCGCTTTGGTTCAATGATCAGTTCAGAAGCTGATTCACAACATACCTTCTATATTATTTCCAATATGGATTTATTAGGCTTCTCGCATCATGATCGCTTACGATTAGCTTTACTAAGTAGTTTCAAGAGCAAATCCATGATGATGCGATACTTACGTGATTTTCCTGATTGGTTAACCGAGGACGAGATTAAAGAACTCTTAATTTTAGGAGGAATCATCAAAGTAAGTGATGCCTTAAATGATTCGCAAACACAACCGATTAAAGATTTAAACTTTATCAAAAAATCCAAAAACAAGTATCAATTAGTCATCTATCATACCGCCCCAGTAGTGGCGGAGGCTTACCGTACCAATCGCCATTTAAAACATTTAAGCCGCGTCTTAGATGGAAATTTAGAACTAAAATTTGTCGAACTTGAATCATAAGTGTTTAAAATTTTATTGAAGTCAACAATACAATCCCCTAGTCGCAACTGGTTAATGGATTGACTCATCTGAACGATTACTAACAACTGGTTAAAGACTGAATCATCCGCTCGGTTACTAGCAACTGGTTAGTGATTGAATCATCCGCTCGGTTACTAACAACTGGTTAAAGACTGAATCATCCGCTCGGTTACTAGCAACTGGTTATTGATTGAATCATCTCGCTTACTAGCATCTACCAAGATATGATTTTAAAGAATTGCTATCGAAGCTCTAGCACTTTTATTTGTTCGATAAGAAAGGAATTATTATGCCTAAACGTCAAAAAAAATCTGAAAAAATACAAAAACATTCTTTTAAAAAGAACGACTTTATTGTAAAAGATCCTTATGACTCACCTGATTATTATTTTAACCGTGAATTAAGCTGGTTAGACTTTAATAAACGCGTGATTGAAGAAGCCTATGATCAAAATAATCCATTTTTAGAACAATTAAACTTCTTAGCCATTGCCAGTTCAAATGCCGATGAATTTTTCATGATACGAGTGGCTGGTGTCTATGATCAATATAGTGCCAATGTCGAAATTGCAGAAAACAAAACGCAAATGACCCCTTTTGAATTATTGCAGGCAATTCGTAAAAAGAATGCTAAAAATATTGAATTACAATATAATCGTTATCATGAACTGGTTAAAATTTTACCTACTTATGATTATCAAATTAAACGCAGTGCTGAGTTAACACCAGAAGAATTAGTGATAGCGGAGCATCGTTTTAGACAATTAATTTTACCGACATTGTCCCCTATTGGAATTGATGCTTATCGACCATTTCCGCATTTAAGTAACAAAGCGATTAATATTTTAGTTAGCTTACAAAATGAAAAAGGCAATCAAATGACTGCCATTGTACCGATTCCTAATCTTGTCGACCGTTATATCACGATTGAAAATACCAGTACCAAAACATTGGTTTTCACTGAAGATTTAATTGTCCATTTTATCGATGAATTATTTAAAGGCTATCATGTGAATTTCTCATTACCTTTTAGAATTACACGTGATGCTGACTTTGATATTCGTGAAGAAGGAGCTTTAGACTTAATAATTGAGATTGAAGATTCCTTGAAAAAGCGTAAAAATGGAGAAGCCGTGCGAATTGAAGTCGATACCTCTATTTCAAAAGTCTATGAATCCCATCATTTAGATGTCTTAATGGATATTTTACAATTAGAAGATTTTGACTTATATCAAATTGCGGGCCCATTGGATTTAACCTTCTTATTTAAATTACATGATCAAGTGGGTGCCGACCATCCAGAAGCCTTATATCCACCATTTGAGCCATTTTTAAATCCTGAACATACAGGTGAAAAATTATTTGATGCGATTCGTGAAAAAGACTTGTTCTTTAACCACCCATATGACTCATTCAAGCCCATTGTTTCCTTAATCGAAACAGCTGCCAATGACGAAAAAACAATCGCCATCAAACAAACCTTATACCGTGTTTCTAAACACTCACCGATTATAGCAGCCTTAAAACAAGCAGCCGAACGTGGCAAAGAAGTCACCGTTTTAGTAGAATTAAAGGCGCGCTTTGACGAAGAAAACAATGTCTTTTGGGCGCGCGAACTAGAAGAAGCGGGTTGTCATGTCTTATATGGTGTATCAGAATTAAAAACTCATAGTAAAATCACTTTAGTCATCCGCCGTGAAGAAGATAAAATTCAACGCTATGTCCATTTAGGGACTGGTAACTACAATGATAAAACCGCACGTATTTATACGGATATGGGAATTTTAACCTGTCATGAAGAAATAACCGAAGATGCGTCGAAATTCTTTAACCACTTAAGTGGCTTTACTGAAAGACCGCATTATAAACACTTACATGTGTCACCCTTTGAAATTCGTGACTCGTTAATTGATTATATCGATGAAGAAATTGCCTACCAAAATCAATTTGGTAATGGACGCATTGTCGCTAAAATGAACTCCTTAACCGATAAAGAAATCATTAAGAAGTTTTATCAAGCAAGTCAAGCGGGAGTAAAAATTGAATTAATTATTCGAGGAATCTGCTGCTTAAAACCTGGCGTAGAAGGCATTTCAGAAAATATTCATGTCAGAAGTATCGTCGGACGCTTTTTAGAACATTCTAGAATTTACTTCTTTAATCGAAATGGTGCGCATCATTTATTCCTATCATCAGCCGATATGATGACGCGTAACATGGTTCGTCGTGTCGAGATTGAGTTTCCTATTTTATCAACAGAGATTGAGAAACAGATTATCGAGATCTTAGACTATCAATTAGCTGACACGATGAAAGCCCGTGAACTTCAAGTTGATGGCACCTATACCCGACCCGATCGGACAATAGTTCAAAACAATTCTCAAATCCAATTAATGCGACTAGCTGAAAGCAAGCGTGAAGCGTTAGTGCCAACAGTAGTGGTGGTTGAAAGCAAACCAATTTTAAATTGGTGGCAACGTTTGGTTGCATGGTTCAAGTAAGATTAATTATCTTATTGTTCTTATTGATCAGTAATAGCATCGGGAGTGGACAAAAGGTAGATAGATGAATGTTAGCGTATTTAAGCTCTTTCATATCGATAAACTAACTCAAACATTTTTATCATTCTTTACATATCTTGGATAG
>NZ_BCQX01000127.1 GCF_001552295.1 Globicatella sanguinis NBRC 15551
GTCATCAATCGTTGCTTCAATTTCGTTCAGGTTGATAATTTTTATCTGGTTATGAAAAAAGTTTGAAGAAGCGAATTTAATCGCTGTCTTCAAACTTATTTCGGTTATTCATCTCGATTCGAATTATTTTTCTTACCAAAAATAACTAAACCACCTAATGCTAGTAACCCAATAGCCAACATCACCCCTAATACGCTTCGTTTTTCACCGGTATTCGGTATTGTTTTTTGTACTGTTTTCGTTTTATCCACCGTTAATGTTTGTTGCTGAGTGGTGGTGGTTGCTTGTGTAGTGGTTGCTTCTGTCGTTGTGGTTACTTTATCCCCATAAACTAATGCATATAATCCTAATTGTTGCGTCGTAAAATTAACGCGTTGATTATGAACTGTATGATTAATCGAGGTTAGTTGCTGACCGTTAATACGTAATAATTGAATTTGTGAATTGATTGGTCGTGTTGGTAATTTTACTTGCACAGTTTTTGTAAAGCTTACCGGTTGACCATTTTGATCTACGGCTTTAATATTATAAAAATCAGCCTCTTTATTAGATAATGATTGTGGTATATTTTGACTGACACGTTCAACTACAATTTTCGCTACTTTATTCGCATCATCTGGATGAACCCAAACTTCAACATTGGTCGTGGAATCAACAAATTGTTTTAACGCCTGTTCTGACGCAATTGTCGTTTGTTCAACCGTCGTAGTTGGCGCTGCTTCTGTTGTAGTTGGCACTTCCGTTGTCGTTGGTGCCTCTGTTGTCGTCGGCGATTCTGTTGTCGTCGGTGCCTCCGTTGTTGTCGGTGCCTCCGTTGTCGTCGGTGCTTCCGTGGTTGTCGGCGCTTCTGTAGTTGTTTCAACAATTGTTGCCGTAATTTCAACTACTTTTGTTTGACCCGCTTCAACCACAATGGTTCCTTCTGCTTGATTAAATGTATAATCTGGCGATTCTGATAAAGTATAACCTACTTCTCCCGGAGCCAATTCAGAGACTTGAACTTGTCCTTCTTCATCTGTCGTAAATTCTTGATTATTGATTTTTACCGTAATCCCTTTGACCGGATTATTATTTTCGTCACGAATGATAAATTGAACGCTACCTTCTTTTGTTTCTTCGACTACAATTGTATCAGAAAATTCAATTCCTTCAGTTATTTCTGCTAATTTTTCTTCTTCTGATAAGGTGACATTGGCTGGTCCTTCGACAGCTGCATAATGATAATTACCTAAATCTAAATTATCAAAATATACTTGTCCGTTATCATCGGATATCGCATTTAATCCACCGAATTTAACATTAACATTAGCCACCGGTTCATTATCTTGATTAACGACCGTTATTGTTGCTGTTCCTTTTGTCACTTCACGTTCTAACACCACTGTTTCATCGACAGCAGCATCTGCTGACACCGTTAAACTACCTTCATAACTTTCATTAAATTTCTCTGGTAAATTAGTCACTTGATAAACTTGATCCGCGATAGCAACTTTATCAAAAGTAACGACACCATTCTCATCTGTTGTTGCAGTTTGTTCATCTATAGTCACAGTAATGTTGGGAACGGCTTGTCCTAATTGATCGACGAAGGTCATTTTAACAACTTGGGTTTTAGGCGCTGTTTGTACCGCTAAATTGACCGTCACCCCTTCTGTTGTTACTTCATATGACCCTTCTAAAGCCTCACTTTGATACCCTTCTGGTAAGGCAGTGACTTGATATTGATAAGTACCTAATGCTTGGTCTTCTAATAAAATTTGACCCGCATCATCTGTAATGACTTCCGCTTCTCCATTAATTAAAATCGAAACTCCTGGTACCGGTGCTTGATTTTCATCGACTACTTGAATGACGGCCTTTCCTACTTGGGGAACGGCTTGAACTTGTATTGGTACTTCAACCGTCTCATCAGCATTCGCTAATGTAAAACTACCCGATGGATTTTCTAAAGTATACTCATTTGGCAATTCCGCAATGGTGTAATGATACTCACTTAAGTCTAAACCTGATACTGTCACACTTCCATCTTCTGTAGTATAAATAAGCTGATCTTGGAATTGAATCCCAACATTTGATAAAGCTTTCCCATCTTGATCGGTAACGACAAATTTAACATTTCCTGTCTGAGCCACTGTTGTTAACGTCATCGTCATCGTGGCATCTCCAACTGAAGGGTCAATTACTAAAGAACCAGCTGTTTCTCCAGTATAATTATTGGGAATGCTACTTAAATCAAATTGATACTCCCCAGCTGGTAAATCAGCAAAGACCGCTTGGCCTTGTTCATCAGTAACGACTTCTACACCTTCCATCAATACTCCAACATTGGGAATTGGTGTTCCATTTTCGTCAACGATACTGATAATGGCTGAAGCAGTGGTTGAAACCGTATTAACAGTTAAGGTAAGTTGAGATTCGGTATTTTCCTCAACCATTATTTCTTGATTTAATTCACCTTGGTAACCTTCAGGTAATCCAACAATCGCTAGTGTATAAGCACCTGGCGTCAGATCACTGATTCGAGCTTGCCCGTTTTCATCGGTTGTTAGGGCATGACCAGATAAATCAAAATTGACATTTGGCACCGCAGTACCATTTTCATCCACTACTGTTAATGAAACTGCACCATTTAAGACCGGTGCTTCTGTTTCTTCGACTGACGATTCGGTTTCTTCAACTGACGCTTCGCTTGAGGTCTCAGTCATGTCTTGACCTGGTGTATCATTATTTTGCGCTGTTTGAGGATCTGCAATATAAAAATTTAATGCTGCATGATACTGTTGACTACTCTCATCTAAAAGTTCAGCAGTAGCTTTCACCTCAAAAGGAACATCATAAACGACACTGCCATCCCCTAAAGTATTTTCATAACCTGGCGTATGCGTCTTTCTCACTGACTTCCCATTTGCTTGTTCTTCCGCGGTAGGTTCCGCTATCGATTGCTCTAACTCATCGGCTACAATCGCACCTGATTGACTAATATTATCCCAATAATAGAGACGCAGTATATATTGCCCTTCGGGTAAATTAAGTTCGCCACCTGTTACTTCGCCATTACGATATGAGTAAACAACTTCATTGGTTTGAACATTAATAATGTCATAACTAACATCGGTTTTGTCTTGAGCCGTATTATCCGGCAAATTTAATTTGACTCCTACTTGATATTGTACGGAGTTACTTGAATCTTGAGCACTAATCATTGGTACTGAAATTTGACTTAAAACTAAAAGTGATGATAATAATAAATGTTTAAATTGACGCCCCATTTTCATAATAATTCCTCCTTATTCTCTCACATAAAATTATATCATAATCTTATTATGAAAGGCTTAAAATCACTTATTTGTCAAACATTTTACAAAATTAGAAAGACATCTTCACCAAATATTCATGAATGAAAAAAGAATGGGTCGAAGTAGAATTTTAGGTGATTTTCTACTGTAAACCCACTGGTATTTTTTGTTCAAAATCATTATTTTTCACAGGGCCGAACTACTTTTGCGTGAATTTGATCCACAGACCCACTTACTCTTTATTCAGCTTTTGACGTCGTTCACGTAAGGCTTGATTAATTTGTTTAGCATTTAAATAGTTATTAAATAAAACACCTAACCAAATAAAGATATAAATGAGGATAAAATTAAGAATTCCTATCCCGGATAATAACATTTCCATCAGATTATTAATATAAGCAAAGAGACTATAAATGACAATTGTGTAAACAAAATGGATGGCTAAACTTTTAATGAAAGCAAAATCTTCAAATGGCTCACCCTCAAAAAAGTAATTGCCGCAACCATATAACCCACTCGTAATTAAAATGCTAAAAAAATAAGTTTGATCTAATTGAATTTTAAAATCATTTAGCCAAAAAATAATAAGAAAAACTAAGGAACCCGTACGCATCCCAGCTAAAAAATATTTCGCCCATTGTTTCATACAGTTTCCTCCTTATAAACCTAAACATTCCATTAACACTTTAACATATTTTCGACTCACACTGGTTTTATATCCATTCGTCAACTTCGCCATCATATTACCTGAAAATGAATTCGATAACGAATGCAAATGATCGAGATTTAGAATAGCATGTTTTGAAACTTGTATAAAATGTGCTCGGTTAAGTCGCTGTTCAAATCGTTTTAATGTTTCGGTAGTTTGATAAACACCATCAACGCTATAAATCATCAAAGTATTTTGTTGAATATCTGCCATTATTATTTGATCGATTTTTATCATTAATATTTGGTCATCACTTTTTATCGGAATCGTCGAAACTTGTAACTGGCCAAAACGGTCTAAATAATCACTAATGGCTTTGGCTTCATCGGTTAAACTTTCGGCTTGAATGGTCACCAAGGGATGACTCGCTGATATTTGATTATTGACTTTAAATTCTTTTCTCATCCCTTATCCTCCATTCGATGGTAGTCTTCTTTGACAATCGTTCCTCTATTCTTTGGCTCTAAAATGTCCGACTATCATCTCACAATAAGCTAATACTCATCAGCTTCCTATCATTAGCACCTTTTAATTAGCGCTTTTTCTTTTGTGCCCACAACACACACCCTAGTATAATTGCGGCAACGACTATCATTACCACCACTATAAAATAGGTCGTTTGAAGAGTCAATAGTTCACCCCATTTGATTTTTACCCCCATTATTTCAATGACTCGATTGCGAGCAAAGAAAATAATTTGCTCCAGCTCCTCATTCATTAAGACTTGTCTAAATAAGGATGCAATATAAAGTTGGGGGGTGGCTTTCATCAAAGTTTGAGTAAAATTGGGCATGATACCAATCGGCATGTACGCCCCGATTAAAAACCCCGAAGCGGTTCCAATAATGGTCTCGATACTCCCTAATGAACTGGAGGTTTTAACGAAACTAATGATAATCATATTCAAAATTGAAGACAAACTGGCACTCAATAAAATAATAAGCAACAACTGAGGTAGAATGTTCCATCGCATCACCATACCATCGACAATGATAAAATAAGCTAACATAATGATTAAGACTAATACTTGCATCAAGATGCCCACCAAAATGGCACTTAATAAATAACTTAGTTGAAGCTTCCAATAACCCAGTGGCGCCATTAATAAATCATTACGGACGCCTTGTTCGAAATCGCGAGTCATTTGAGATAAATTGGATAAGGTTGTAGTCATCCCTGCAATGGTTAAGGAACTGGCAATGACCCAAAAATTTAATACCATGCGGCTGTCCGGAATTTGTGAAAAAGAGGCCTCTAAATTACTTCTCAAAAAAATAAGATAGAGGCCAAATGAAATAATAGCACCTAATAACGAAAGCAAGACATGTGATAGATTTCTAAAATATAAGAGTAAATTTCGACGTATTAAGTGTCTCATCCTAACGCATCTCCTTTCCAGTTAAAGCCATAAAGGCATCATTCATGGTTCCTAATGAAAATTCAAAATCAGTAATGAGAGCTGCTACTTGTTTTAAAATTTCCATTGCTTGTTGAGAACTATCGATTCTGATAATTAATACATTGTCTTCTTTTACCACTTCCAATGAGCCACTTACGAATTGGCATACTGACTCTGCATCTGCCGTATATAATTTTAACACATGCTTTGAATGTTGCTTGATGATGTCTTTAGCCGAGTTGGCTGCTAGTATTTTTCCTTGGTCGATGATAAATACTTGATCGGCATCGTGGGTTTCATCCAAATAATGAGTGGTTAAAACCATCGTCATCCCGGTTTCTTGACGTATTTGATCCATAAGTTCCCAAATAGTCGTTCGTGTTTGAATATCAAGTCCAGTCGTCGGTTCATCTAAAAATAAAATTTCCGGTCGATTTAGCAAAGCTCTCACGATATCAACTCGTCGCTTTTGTCCACCTGATAGGGTCCCATATCGTTGGTTTTCAAATGATTGCATCCCTAATGAATGGATTAATTGATCAATATTGGCGACTTCATTTGCTGGATATTGCCCCGCTCTAATGACAAGATTTTCACGAACGGTTAAGACATCATCTAATACACTTTGTTGAAAGACCACACCCACCCGAACATTTTGTGGATAATGAACCTTGCCTGCTGTCGGTTCTAATAACCCTAATAACATTTGAATCGTCGTGGATTTACCTGCACCATTGGGACCTAAAAATGCCACAAACGAACCTCGTTCAATCGAAAAATCTACATTGTTAACCGCAATTTTATCGCCAAATGTTTTGGTTAAATTGATAGCTTCTAAAATCATCTGCATTCACTCCTTTGCCCATACTATACTTAAAATGTATAAAAAAAGGGTGAATTTTTGATAAGTGGTTAAATTTCATGGTTAAGTGGTAAAAGAGACAGTAAAAATAAGCTCTATCCTTCATATAAGCATCTGCTGAGAACGAAAAACAAATGTTACAAGAATAAGTTAAAGACCATAAAAAA
>NZ_BCQX01000128.1 GCF_001552295.1 Globicatella sanguinis NBRC 15551
ATTAAGAGAATGAGTATAAAAAATCACGGGCTCACCTTCTTAAAATTTGCGTCTAAATTAACGAGTAGATTTTAAAATAAATGAAACAACCAGAATGAGAATAATTGCTCCTAATAAGGTTGGAATTATTGCAAAGCCGGCAACTTGTGGTCCAAAGTTAGAGAATAAATTACCACCGATCATTGAACCTAAGATTCCCGCAACAACGTTACCAATGACACCACCTGGTAAATCTTTTCCTAACATTAAGCCTGCTAACCATCCTAAGATTCCGCCGACAACTAATTGAATAATAAATGCCATTATCATTACCTCCTAAAATATTATATAAACAAAATGCAATTTAGTTTATACCTATATCTTATGCGAAAAGGATAGGTAAATGCAAATATTATGACTTGGTTAATTAATCAAAGGCTATAACAAAACTTTTTAAATAAGGCTAAGGTCAATTTTTTGTTATAAATACGTTTCCATGTTATAATAGTAGTTGTTAAGTTAATTTAAATTATAAGGAGTGAATGATATGGGAAAATTTAAAAAAGGATTAGGTTTTGGTGTCGCAATTGTAGGTGCTTATCTATTAGCAGAGAAATTTTATCCAAAACAAACAGAACATTATAAAAATGAAATGGGCAAACGATACCAAGATGCTAAAGATGAATTCAATGTATTGAAAGATAAAACAATTGAACAAGGTCAAGATTTTGCCAGTCTTGCAGGTCTTGCATCTGATGAAACGAGAGAAAACTTGGCACATGCGCAAAAAGATGTGGTTAAATCATTAAAAGAGTTATCAGGAAAAGTGGGTAAAGTCGTTTCAGACACTAAAAATAATCTGACTGACTTAGATGATAATGATAAAGTAGTTGATACTTTAGTTAAAGGTGTTACCCAAGTTAAAGATGAATTAACGAACTCATTTGATGAAATTTTAAGTAGCTTTAGCACCTTAAAAGATGGGGTAAAAGAAACAACGGATGCGGCAATTGAGCTTTCAGAAGAAGTTGTGAGTGAGTAATTGAATAGGAGTCAGTTCATTATCAATAGGATTGACTGAATGGATAGGGCTGGGGATACTTTGATTAGTTTTCTTAGCCTTTTTTGATTCTCTGATTATCAAGAGTGTCTAATATTTAGTATATAGGTGGGTTTGGGAGAACCTTAGGGAACCAAACCTACTTTTTTTATGTTTTAAGTAAATCTTTATATAAATGGTAACATTTTAAAAGTATTTTTTGTTATTATATAATAAGAATATATTTGATAAGTTTGAGTGGGTGAGAGAAATGAGTAAGAAGAAGCGAATACTTAGTTATGATGGAATTAAAGGGATATCGATTATTGCGATTATACTTTATCATCTTTTCCCTAGCTATTTACCGGGTGGTTTTTTAACCGTTAATACCTTTTTAGCATTGGGAGGCTATTTCTTTACTTATAAAGTGGAGCAAATAGAGTTTAATCATGCGCAACGCGATTGGTCATCAATTTGGCATTATTTTAAAAATACTTTAGCAAGAATCTTTTTCCCATTGCTATGGATGATGGGGTCAGTCGTGATTGGATTATTAATCTTTGATCGTACGCAATTATTATCGATTCGCGATGATTTATTTTCAGGTTTATTTCTCTATAATAATTTGTATCAAATTTCTGCTGATAAATCTTATTTTGTTCGGATGACCGAAGCGTCTTTATTTACTCACTTATGGTATAACAGTTTATACATTCAATCATTTATTTTAGCGATGGTAGGGGTCTTCATTACTAAAATTTTAAATCTTAAAGGGGCTGTTAAAGCAATTATCTGGTCTTTAATTGCTGGTGTGAGCCATTTTGCTCTATTATGGCTTTATGAGCCGGGTCAAGATCCTTCACGTGTTTACTATGGAATCGATACGCGCTTTTCTTCGTTTGTACTGGGGATTATGACAGCCTATATGATTCCTGTCCTATTAAATTTATTTTATAAAGTTAAAGCCAAAAAGGTATTATATTACATTATCGGTATTATCAGTTTAATCGGTTTTGTGGGCATGCCATTTTTTGTTAAAGACCAACAACCTGAAACCTATTATTTCTTTATGCCTTTGTATTCAGTTTTAAGTATGTTACTGATCTTTTCGATTACAGTTGGGGTGCCATTAGTGCGCAAGGTCTTTGAAGTTCAGCCATTGCCTTGGATTGGACGTCGGTCTTATTCTTATTACTTATGGTATTATCCGGTAATTGTTTTATGGTTCAAACTACAACGTCAATTTGATGGACGAATGTATTGGCTTTATCTCTCGATTGCGATTTCTTTAGCGTTGGTTAGTGAATTGACTTATCAATTGATTGAGCGTCAACGTTTGATACTGCCTTTTACAACAAGTTTTAATTGGAAAGCAGATTGGCGTGATTTTCAATTAAATAATCGTAGTTTATGGTTAGCGCCAGTTGGCCTGTTATTATTCGTGATAATGGGAGCGGGTTGGGTGATGTCGCGCAATGATAAACCTTTGACGCAGTTCCAATTAGAGTATCAATTAAAGCAAGTTCAACCGAGTTTATTTGAGATTGCTGACAAAGATGAGCGTGCGATTCATAAAGTAAAAACGAAAGTTGATCAGTTGGAAAAAGAGTTAGATATCGCATTGATTTCTAACATTGAAACGGAAAACTTCTTTGACATCGCCAAAAAGGCTCTCGTACAAACATCTGGTGTTGGAGAGGAAGTCACCCAAATTACGAATGACAATGCTGATGTTATTAATGAAATCAATGCCCTTGATCCTGAGTTAGCAGCATTAGTACCAGATGAAGTGAAATTGTTTGCTTCGAAGATTCGCGTCAGTTTCTTCGGTGATTCGCTGATTTTACTATCGGCTCCTAATGCGTTAAATGTGTTTTTGAATTCTAATCATTTAGGTGTTGAAAGTTTACAAATTTGGAAAGCTGTTGGTGTATTGACGGACTGGATTAGTAGTGGAGAAGTGAATGATATACTTGTGATCAACTTAGGTACGAATGCAGGTCTAGACGATCAAGGAATGGAAGATTTTATCGCGGCAGCTAGTGACCGCCAATTATTCTTTGTAAATTCAGATTCAGCGGTAGAGCATCGTGATTCTGTTAACCAAATCATTAAAAAGTTTGCGGATAAATATGATAATGTGCATGAAATAGATTGGTATAGTTATGCGAAAGATCATCCTGAATTTTACTGGGAAGGTGAAGGAGTTCACCATACACCAGAAGGGGCCGATGAATTTGCTGCCTTTACCGCTAAAGAGTTATATCGTTTCTATAATGGTCAAGTGCCAGAGTAAGCAGTGACGGTTGATTTTACCTAGTAAGGTGAACTTTTGCCAGAGTAAGCTGTGACGGTTGATTTTAACTAGTGATGTGAACTTTTGCCAGAGTAAGCAGTGACGGTTGATTTTACCTAGTAAGGTGAACTTTTGCCAGAGTAAACTGTGACGGTTGATTTTACCTAATGGCATGAATTTTTTGGTTCATTAGCTTAATATTTGGTAAAAATATTAAGAAAAGGGCGCTTACCCCTTGCAACTTCTGTCAATTTCATGTAAATTATATAGGTGGTCGTCTGTCGCTGTGTAATACCGATGTTTGACTATGCAATTATTAATTACCCATCCTTAGTTTTGCGAATCACCAACGCATTACTTTGGATGTGGCATACTTTAAAAGAAAGGTGGAAAATATTATGGCAATTTCTAAAGAACGTAAAAACGAAATCATTAAAGAATATGCTATTCACGAAGGAGACACTGGTTCACCAGAAGTACAAATCGCTGTATTAACTGAAGATATCAATGTTTTAAATGATCATATTCGTACACACAAAAAAGATTTCACATCTTACCGTGGACTTATGAAAAAAATTGGTCACCGTCGTAACTTATTAGCTTACTTACGTGACAAAGATGTTCAACGTTACCGTGAACTTATCCAACGTTTAGGTCTACGTCGTTAATTCATCGAGACTTTGAAGGATGGCTCACGCCATCCTTTTGTTTTATTGATTTGTTATTTTACATCCAAGAACCAAACGTACCTATACAAATATGAGCCTATGTTTTAATAGGTAGGTTGATATTTGTTTAGCTATGTTGAAGTCTTGGATAAGATTTTATAAAAGGAGTTTATTATGGCAGAAAAACAAGTTTTTAGTACCACTTTAGGCGGTCGTCCGTTAACCGTCGAAATCGGCGAATTAGCCAAGCAAGCCAATGGTGCGGTTTTGGTCCGTTATGGCGATACCGTTGTCTTAACAGCAGCCGTTGCTTCTAAAAAAGCTACTAGTGGGGATTTTTTCCCATTAACTGTTAATTATGTTGAAAAGATGTATGCGGTAGGGAAAGTACCAGGAGGCTTTATTAAACGTGAAGGGCGTCCTTCCGAAACAGCGACGTTAACGAGCCGTTTAATTGACCGTCCAATTCGTCCAATGTTCCCAGAAGGGGTACGAAACGAAATTCAAATTACTAATACAGTTTTATCAGTTAATCAAGATTGCACACCAGAGATGGCGGCGATGTTAGGTTCGTCTTTAGCTTTAGCAGTATCTGATATTCCATTTGATGGTCCAATTGCTGGCGTTAATGTAGGGCGTGTAAATGGTGAATTAATCATCAATCCAACCGTCGCTCAAGATGAAGAGTCTGATATTGAATTAACGGTAGCCGGAACCGCTACTGCAATTAATATGGTAGAATCGAGTGCGAAAGAAGTTTCAGAAGCGGAAATGTTAGAGGCTTTACTATTTGGCCATGAAGCGATTAAAGAATTAGTTACTTTCCAAAATGAAGTAGTAGCTGCTTGTGGTAAAGAGAAATTCGAATTAACGGTAGCGACACCTAATGAAGAAATCGTCGCAACAGTTAAAGAACGTTATCAAGATATTATGGTAGCAGCTATCCAAACAGAAGAGAAAAAAGCGCGTGAAGCGGCTGTTGAAGCTGTTATGGAAGCAGCCCTAGAATTTTTCAATGATGAATTAGGGGATGCACCAGACAAAGAAGAATTATTAAAAGACGTTAATACAGCCTTACATGATTTAGAAAAAGATGAAGTACGTCGTTTAATTACGAAGAAACGTGTACGTCCAGATGGTCGTAAAATTGACGAGATTCGTCCATTAAGTTCATCCGTTGGGTTATTACCGCGTACTCATGGTTCTGGTTTATTTACTCGTGGGCAAACGCAAGCATTATCGGTTGCGACTTTAGCACCTTTAGGTGAACATCAAGTGATTGATGGTTTAGGAGTAGAAGATATGAAACGCTTCATCCACCATTATAATTTTCCTAACTTCTCAGTTGGTGAAACGGGTCGTACGGGTAGTCCAGGGCGTCGTGAAATTGGGCATGGTGCTTTAGGTGAGCGTGCTTTAAAAGAAGTGATTCCTTCTGTTGAAGATTTTCCTTATATGATTCGTGTTGTGTCAGAAGTGTTAGAATCGAATGGTTCTTCTTCTCAAGCGTCAATCTGTGCGGGAACTTTAGCATTAATGGATGCTGGGGTACCAATCAAAGCGCCAGTAGCTGGGATTGCGATGGGATTAGTGATGGAAGGCGAAGACTATACGGTCTTAACCGATATCCAAGGTTTAGAAGATCATTTAGGTGACATGGACTTTAAAGTGGCGGGTACTGCCAAAGGTATTACGGCTTTACAAATGGATATTAAAATCCAAGGGATTACGGAAGCTATTTTAACCGAAGCTTTAGAGCAAGCGAAAAAAGCGCGTGCTGAAATTCTAGATGAATTAACCAGCACATTAGCTGAACCACGTAAAGAGTTAAGTCCTTATGCACCGAAGATTGAATTAATCACTATTGATCCTGACAAGATTAAGGTAGTCATTGGTCGTGGTGGTGAAACCATCAACGGTATTATTGATGCGACTGGTGTTAAGATTGATATTGATCAATCGGGTGCTATCAGTGTGGCATCATCTGATGCTGAAATGATTCAAAAAGCAATTGATATGATTAATGTATTAGTTAAAGAAGTTGAAGTGGGTGAGACTTATGAAGGGATCGTCCGTCGGATTGAAAAATTCGGTGCTTTCGTAGAAGTGTTACCTGGTAAAGATGGTTTACTTCATATTTCAGAATTAGAGCATCGTCGTGTGAACAATGTGGAAGATGTCTTAAAAGTGGGCGATACGGTTCAAGTGAAAGTAATTGAAATTGACGATAAGGGTCGTATCAATTTATCGCGTAAGGCATTATTACCTAAAGATTAATTGAATAGTTAATGATTTGAATGCTGGATTGTCCGTGTGGATGGTCCAGTTTTTTTGTTGGTAAGGATGATGGTCGGTTAAATGAAATAATTT
>NZ_BCQX01000129.1 GCF_001552295.1 Globicatella sanguinis NBRC 15551
ATGCCTAGCCTCAATAAGGAGCATTCCATTTTGACCATTCTGGAAACTCATCCTTATAACCAATTTCCCAAATAATTTTTAAATCATGCTCATTGAAGGGTTTTAAAACTATCATTGATTGAACCTCTTTCTTTTATTAAGGATATTAACTAATATTACAACTGTGCCAATAAATCGGCCTCTGACATAATCATGATCGAGTGACCTTCTTCTAGTAATTGGCGTGCCTTACGTTGTTTTTCAACCAAACCATTTTCATCTTGGTATTTAGGGTCTTGCCAACCTTCGATTAGGACATCTGTCGTTTTACTGACTGTTGATTTTAAAATGGCACCATGATAACGCACTTTCATCATTAATTCATCTTTTCCGGTTTCAAACTCACCCGTTAAGACTACATTTTTACTTTGTAACCAATGGTCTGAATATTCTTCCTTTGGCGGAACTTGATTAACATCCGTAATTTTCAAGGATTTTTTAAATTTCTGAAACTTCGGCTTAAAATGATTTGCGGTCGTCGTATTATACCGACTGATCGGTTTGACAAATACTTGATGCCTTTTTAAAAACTCGTCAAAATCATCCATACGATATTCTTTCATCGTCTCAATTAAAATTTTTGCGGTTACTTCAGCGTCAGCCATCGCATTATGAGCCTCAAATGTAAAGCCAAATTGACGCGCTAAAGTACTTAATTTCATCACTTGATTACGATAACTCGGGTTAAAGAACATGGCATCAAATGTCTTAAATTCTGGAACCTTGATGCCATAATGACGTGCTGATTCAAGCAGAATACCCATATCAAATTGACTATTATAAGCTGATATATAACGAGATGAATTGATTTTTGATTCTATCTCAGACCAAAGCTCACCAAATGTTGGTGCCGTTGCGGTATCCTTCGAGGTAATACCATGCACGCGTATATTGGACTGAGCATAACGATTTCCTGGTGGTTGAATTAAACTATAAAATCGATCAACGATTTCAAGGTCTTTAATAAACGCCATACCGATTGAACAGGCTGAGTTATTATAATGTGTTGCGGTCTCAAAATCGATGACGCAACAATCAAATTGTTTTGGTAATTCTATCATGACTACCACACCCTTTTCTTATTTTTGCTCTTTTATTATAGCACGCCGATAAAAGAGAGAACAGAATAGGGAGCGAGCTCTTGAAGTATTTTCAACTTCTAGCCCACTCCCAATAGATTCATTTTTACCGCAAAAATGTAATTAACGGTTATTTAGTAAATTTATTCTTCATTCACAATTTGATAGTAAACACTTGAAGTAACACGATACACAATGTAATAAATTACCACGAAAACAGTAATAACAATCAGATAAGGGATAAAGAATTGTGATAATTTATAAATACCGAACAACCCTAAAAGGCGGAAAATAATCTTACTTGCACCTAAACCATGAATAACAGCCACAATAATCGGTAAGGCGAAGAGCCAAAACGTTTGCTGTTTAATCGTTGTTTTTATCATTTCTTCTGGTAATCCAACTTGTTTCATGACTTGGAAGTTGGCTTTATCATCATACCCTTCGGTTATTTGTTTATAATAAATCATTAAGACGGTACCGACCAGTAACACCACACCAATCATAATCCCTAAAAATAGGAACCCGCCATTAAATTGATACGTTTCTTTACGGGTCTGTTCAACGCTTAATACACGTTGATTGCCCCCAGCAAAAACAGTTGCTATTTTATCTTTTAGAGCATTACTATCTTTCGTTACATCAAAGGAAATTCTAAAACTACCTGGCCCCATAACCGTATTCTCTAGTTGATAATACTTACCAAGTTCCATCATCTCTTCTCGTGTTGGTACCACAAGTTGGACATAATCAATAATAACATTGGTATAAATAGGATCGGTATTATATTTGACTTGATACTGTTTCCCGGCAATATTGAGCTCTTTCTTATCTTTTAAAACCTCATTCAAATCATTTAATAATATTTCGCCTTCATTTAATTGATGCTTGGTCCCATGCAATTGATTATAATCTTCTATGGTCATAATCGTTCCAATAAAAGTCCGATCTTTTGACATGATCTCGATATTTGCTAATTTTTCTAAAGTATTCATATCCTTTGATAATCTTAAATTAATATAAACACTTTCAGTTAGATAAACATCCTTTACTTCTTGAACGTCCGATAACTGATTTATTTGCTCTTGAAGTGCTTCTTTCTTTGCCAAAATAGCGTCGGGGCTTTCATCTAAAAAATAATCATGATCATAAGAATAAACTTCATAATCGCGTATATGACGCATTTTTATAGTATCTTCAATCCCGCCATAAATCGAAATGGTACTTCCTAACGCTAACATAAAACCTGTACTTAAAATGGCAATACTCGCTAAACTTATGGCATTTGAACGAATTCGGTATAACATTCCAGATATTGATAGGAAATGATTTGGTTGATAATAGTAGTTCTTATTTTTCTTTAATTGATTCAATACAAATGAGATTAACGTCATAAATAAGAAATAGGTTGCCATCATCACGAGCAGTACTGCTATGAAGAACATTAAAATAGCATCCAAGAGACCTTTTGTAGTCCAAGCTATATAATAACCCGCACCCAGTGACACCAAACCAGAAATTAACCAAATCCATTGAAATTTCCCAGTTTTTTCTCCAGATTTTTGTTGGCTCATTAAATCAATTGGATTTAACAAGCTTACTCGGAATGTTTGAAATAGATATAATACGAACAAGATACCCGCCAATAAAATTAGTACTACAGAGATAGCATACCAAGAAAGTGGATAATCGCCTAAGGTGGCGGCTACGTCTTTAAGCAGATTTGTCATCACCTTAAACATAATCGTCCCAACTAATTGCCCCATTACAATACTCAATAAACCAATCACAACAAAGTTAATCAGTTGCTCAATTAGAATAACCATTGAAATATGCAATTTCTCAAATCCTAAAATAGAATACAATGAGAATTCTTTACTTCTTCTTTTTGCGATAAATGTTTGACCATAGATGGTAAAGATGATGGCCAATAAAGCTACAATAAAAATCCCCAGTCCCATTAAGATGGGTAACTCCGTATGGCGTTCTGTCACAAATTTATTGGTCTTTAATGATGCCATGATGTAAAGCGTCGCAAACATGATACTGCTGGCCAATACGAATGGTATTTGCAATTGATGATTGGCTTTTAAATTTCGCCAAGCAAGTTTTAAATATAGTCCTAATTTCATAATTATTCACCACCTTGATTCATAGCGGTTAAACTATCTGCAATTCGTTCTTGGAACGCTTGTACCGAATCATTGCCACGATAAATTTCATGAAAGACAATCCCATCTTTAATAAATAATACGCGGTTCGACATTGCCGCAGCTTTAATCGAGTGGGTTACCATTAAAATCGTTTGTCCCATCTCATTTAATGACTGAAATAATTCTAAAATTGTTTGGGAGGTTTTCGAATCTAATGCTCCCGTTGGCTCATCAGCTAATAAAATATCCGGTTGCGTAATAATCGCTCTCGCAATCGCAATGCGTTGACGTTGCCCTCCTGATATTTGGTACGGAAACTTCTCTAATAAGGATTCAATCCCTAAGATAGGGGTAATCTCTGATAAACGTTGTTCCATTTCGGTTATCTTTTTTTCCGAGAGAACTAATGGCAAGAGGATATTGTCTTTATTATTGAAGTTATTTAACACATTAAAATCCTGGAAAACAAACCCGAGACGTTCTCGACGGAACTTCGCAATATCTTTTGATTTTATTTCAGATAAAGGTAGATTGTTTAGTAAAACTTGTCCGTTCGTCGGCTGATCTAATGTTGCGATAATATTTAGTAAGGTTGTTTTCCCCGAACCAGACTCTCCCATGATTGAAACAAATTCTCCTTCATTGACTTCGAAGTTAACATTTTTAAGAGCTTTCGTTAGCACGCCAAAACCTTTTTTACCATATACTTTCTCGACATTTTGAATTTTTAATAATGACATTTTGCTCACTCCTTTGATTTGTTAACTTAAGTTTACTGGATATCTAAGGTAACTGCCTTTATCTAAACTAACAAAAACAAGTCTAATCTTACATTTTTGCAAGATTAAACTTGATATAGAAAATACTTCCTTGATTCAGTTGTGATTCGACTCGAATGGGTTGGGTTAAGCGTTCTGAGATTAAATCGACTAAGTATAACCCAAGACCACTGGCTTTTTCATGTAATCGTCCATTAAAACCAACATAGCCTTTATCAAAGATTTTAGTCAAATCACTTGCTTGTATACCAATACCATTGTCTTGAATTGCCAACTCTTGTGTTGCCTCATTAAAATATATTGATATTTTTGCGCCATTTTCATTTTGGCAGTATTTCAACGCGTTTGAAAGAATTTGTTCAATCATCAGGGAGCTCCAGTGACCGTCAGTAATCACCACTTGTATTAATCTCTCATATTCCAAACTCACATTATAGTAAAAGAATTGATATCGATATTTCTTAATCAGTGGACTTAAGATTTCATCCAATGTTAACCTAGTAAACTCCAAATCTGCGCCAGGATTCATTAATTTTATATACGATAATGCCATACCCGTGTATTTATCAATTTCGGTCATTAATAAGCGTAATTCATTGGTATTTTCCCCTTGGTTTTCTCGCAATAATAATTGCGCTCCCGCAATCGGCGTCTTCATCTGATGAAGCCAGGTCAGAAAATACGTCTCGGTTTCGAGTCTGATATGATGGAGCTCTTGTTTTAATTGGTGATTTTCATCTTGTAAAACTTGCAATTCTTCTTGTTGTAATTGGTCATGTTCAAAGCGAATTAAACTAATTACAAATAAAATCACGCCGACAAATAAGCTCAACCATAATATATATTGAATCATCTGTCCATCTAATTGGTAGACGATCATGACAACCATCGTTAAAACGACTGGTGTTATATACAAAAGCAAAGATGGCCATTTTAGTTTAAGATATTGTTTCAATCTATTCATTTTCATCCACCTTTAAAGCATAACCAAGTCCCTTTTTAGTTTGTATACTCGTTTTGACACCTTGTTCCTCCAACCGTTTGCGAATGCGCGAAATATTGACGGACAAGGTATTATCATCAATAAAATTAGCTTGATCCCAACAATGATCCATAATCGCTTCTCGCGAGACAAATCCACCTTTAGCTTCGATTAATGACTCCATGATTTGTAATTGAGTATGAGTTAATTCGACCGCTGTTCCTTCATAGAGTACACTCGCATTGGCAAAGTCGACGCTTAATCCGCCATAACTGTCTTGTGGCGCTTCAACGGTGTAATCATAAGAGCGGCGAAGAAGGGCTTGGATCTTAGCCAAGGATAAACTTAAATCAATCGGCTTGGTTAAGTAATCGTCCGCCCCCATTTGAATTGCCATCACTTGGTCCATATTGTCTGCTCGAGAAGAAATAAAAATAATGGGTACTTTTGAAAATTGTCGAATTTGTTGACACCAATGATAGCCATTAAAAGCTGGCAACCCAATATCCATTAATACTAAATGAGGTTCGAATGCTTTAAATTCTTCAATGACTTTCGTAAAGTCTTCAATTAAAGCAACTTGATATTGCCACTTTTCCAACTCGACTTTTAATTGTCGAGCAATTATTTTATCATCTTCAACAATGAGTATTTTCATAAGCCACCTCCTAAGTTATTTAACACTATTTTACTAAACTCATACTAACGTCGCTTTCTTCTTTTCCATTTGTCATAGATTAATAAAAGCCATTGAATCGGGTAATAAATAAGCACAAAAATGAAGGCTATTCTAATGACTGGATACATTAAATAGGGATTGCGCCAAATTTTATAATAGAGAATAATACCTAATACGATTAATAGGAAATGAAAAATACGACTTAGTCTACGCCTGATTAACCATTCACGGTCACTCATTTCTCGTTGTTTTCGCATATTACCGTCCTCTTTTTATGAAATTCATCACGTGATTTCTGCTAGATTTATCTTACCATTTTATAAACAAATAACCAATGATAAATGACTGAATTAATGTTCAATAGCTTTAATTATAATGAAAAATTGCTGCTCATAATTGATAATCTGCAACTATATACTTTTGAAAATATTGTGGTAAATCATTAGGAAATATAGACTCGAATCTTTTCAGCCCTGAATATTATGTTCCATCTTAATTACAGTTTCTTCCATAACAAAGTATAATTTTTTAAAAGCTTGGATAG
>NZ_BCQX01000130.1 GCF_001552295.1 Globicatella sanguinis NBRC 15551
ACTTCTTGCCCACTCCCTGAAATCACACTTAAGAATAGGTGAATTTCATGGAAAGATACAAGTAGGCGTTACTGTATGATTTTACTCATGAGCATAAGCACAAGCTGCAAAGACAACATAACCGAACTTTTTTGCCCAAGCTATCCCTAGAAAACAAGCAAGCCATCCGCATAAAAACGGATGGCAAGTAAATATTATTAAATAAATATTTGATAACATTAAAATAGGTGATATTAGTTATTATTTGTTGGTTTTCTAAGACCGAAATTGATGCGACTTTCTTCACCTTTCATAAGACGGACCACATTAGTACGATGACGATAAATCATAAAGGCGGCGATTGCGATAAAGCCAAGACCAAATATTAACGGTTGGGTAATTAAAACATATAAGGCTGCTAATGAAAAACTCGTTAAGGCGGCTAAACTAATAGTGCTCGTTAAATAGATTAATAAAAATAACAATAATACAAAGCTTAAACCAATGAAAAAATTATAACCAGCTAATACTGCAAAAGAAGTGGCGACCACTTTTCCACCACGAAAATTGGCAAAAATAGGATAAGCATGACCTAAAATAGCGGCTATACCGGCTCCCATTATTACCCAATCAGTATTAGGATAAAAGTAATGTGCAAGTATCATCGCCACCAGTCCTTTTAGAACATCAATGACCGTTACAAAAATAGCAGCTTTAAATCCAAAATTACGTCCAATATTGGTGGCGCCACTATTACCACTACCCAATTCACGCACATCAATCTGGTGTTTAATTTTTGAGTACCAAACACCAGTTGGAATTGATCCTAATAAATAACAAATAAATAAAAATATAAATTGCATAATAAACCTCCATCTTTGGATATACGCTACTATTTTACATTAAATAAAGTGAAACAACAATGCTTAACGTATCATAATTAAGACAGCTGTAAGTTTATAATGCATTTATGATTATTTAAACAGCCATATATGTGGTTGTGTAATAAACTTTATAAATTTGTTTGGTTCCATTTATTTATGTATTTATTTTACTTATTTTACAGCGCAGTGGTTGAGTGGCCTCAACCTGTGCAGGGTTAGGCCGACGAAGCGAAAGTTATTCTATTTTCTACTTTAGGTCTACTCCCAACTGTGCTGGGGCGGGCAGGCGAATCGAAAATCATTCAATTTTCTACTTCTGGCCCACTTCAATGTAAGTTGTATTTGCTTAAATTACAAATTTCAAGTAATATTTGAAAAGCAGTAAAGTTATTTGCTATTATAGAAGAGTTGAATATAAGAAAATTTTAGAGGTGATTAAATGTCAGAAACTAAGACGACACCAATTCAATATAATGATGACGCGATTCAAATATTGGAAGGTTTGGACGCAGTAAGAAAAAGACCAGGGATGTATATCGGTTCGACAGACCAAAGAGGATTACATCATTTAATTTATGAGATTGTTGATAATTCAGTCGACGAAGCTTTATCTGGTTTTGCTGATTATATTAAAGTAGAAATTAAAGCAGATGGTAGTGTTCGAGTACAAGATAATGGCCGCGGGATGCCAGTTGGTCAGCATGCAAGTGGGGTACCGACCATTCAAGTTATCTTAACTGTCCTCCATGCGGGTGGTAAGTTTGGTCAAGGGGGCTATAAATCTTCCGGAGGACTTCATGGTGTTGGTGCAAGTGTGGTTAATGCATTGTCTTCCTGGTTAGAAGTGACCGTTGAACGTGATGGCAATCTTTATCGAATGCGATTTGAAAATGGAGGGAAACCTGCTTCAAAATTAGTTAAATCAAAAGCTTCAAGTAAAACGGCTCATGGTACTACCGTGCATTTTATGCCAGATAAAAGTATTTTTGGTAGTGCTCATATTAATTCCGAAGTGATTGCTGAACGATTAAGAGAATCTGCCTTTTTATTAAAGGGGTTAGCGATTGAACTAGTAGATGAACGCCATGACTACCAAGAAATTTTTCATTATGAAAAAGGATTAGAAGATTTTATTCAATATTTAAATGAAGAAAAAGATGTATTGGGAGATGCGTTCAGTTTTTCAGCGGCAGTGGAAGAATTTGAAGTTGATTTTTCAATGCAATACAATGACGGATACTCCGAAACAATTTTATCATTTGCTAATAATGTTCGGACTGCTTCTGGAGGAACGCATGAAGTCGGTATGAAAACCGGGATTACCAAAGCATTTAATGATTACGGTCGTAAAGTAGGTCTAATTAAGGAAAAAGATAAAAACTTAGAAGGTAGTGATGTTCGCGAAGGTTTGACCGCGGTGGTGTCTGTTCGTATTCCAGAACAATACTTACAATTCGAAGGGCAAACTAAAGAAAAATTGGGTACACCCAAAGCTCGTCCTTTAGTAGAGAATTTAATGTATGAACGTCTTTCAAGTTTCTTAAATGAAAATGGGAATTTTAGCCAAATGATCTTACGCAAGGCGATTCGTGCTCGTGAAACTCGCGAATTAGCGCGTAAAGCTAGAGAAGCCGCTCGTAGTGGGACGAAGAAATCGGCACAAGAAAAATTGATTTCTGGTAAGCTAACCAAAGCCCAGTCAAAAGATGCGAGTAAAAATGAATTATACCTAGTCGAGGGTGATTCAGCGGGTGGGTCCGCAAAATTAGGTCGTGACCGTCGTTATCAAGCTATTTTGCCATTACGTGGTAAAGTAATTAATACTGAAAAAGCGTCAATGCAAGACATTATGAAAAACGAAGAAATCAATACGATGATTTATACTATCGGGGCAGGAGTAGGAACTGATTTTGATATTAATTCCTGTAATTATGACAAAATTATTATTATGACCGATGCGGATACCGATGGGGCTCATATTCAGGTCTTACTCTTGACTTTCTTTTATCGTTATATGAAACCACTACTTGAAGCTGGAAAAGTTTATTTGGCAATGCCACCATTATATAAAGTTTCAAAAGGTTCTGGTAAGAAACAACAAGTAGAATATGCTTGGACCGATGAGGAGTTACAATCAGCGATTAAGAAGATTGGGCGAGGCTATATTTTACAACGTTATAAAGGTTTAGGGGAAATGAATGCAGACCAATTATGGGAAACAACGATGAACCCAGATTCTCGAATTTTAATACGTGTGACGATTGATGATGCGGCGCAGGTTGAACGCCGTGTGACGACCTTAATGGGTGCGAAAGTTGAACCGCGTCGTAAATGGATTGAAAGTAATGTTCAATTCACGATGGATGAAGAAGATACTTTATTAAAAGAAAATCAAGGGACTAGTCAGTCTACTGACCAAGCAACAGAAGAGTTAATTAAAGAAGCACATGGATTGAAAGATGACGAAATAGACACATTGGAAGAAGCTCTGGATTTAGAAGAACTTGATAATGGTAGTTCTGACCATTATGTAGTAGACGTGACCGAACAGAATTCAAAAGGCACCAAAAATACTACTAATAGTAAAAGCAAAGCGCAATCAATGGCCAACCGTCCACCGGCCAAAACAACAAATAAAAAATCGGCTCAATCAAAATCAAAAGCAAAGACAGTAAAAAAAGAGAACAATAAGCCATTGGATAATGAAGATGATGAAAATGGCCAGTTAGAATTATTTTAGGAGGTAAAACATGGTAAAGGAAAATATTCAAGAATTAAATTTTGCCAGTGTCATTGGAGATCGTTTTGGACGTTATTCTAAATACATCATCCAAGACCGTGCTTTACCTGATATTCGTGATGGATTAAAACCGGTACAACGCCGTATTTTATTTGCAATGTACATGGACCGCAATACCGCTAGTAATCCATACCGTAAGTCTGCTAAGACAGTAGGGAATGTAATTGGTAATTATCATCCTCATGGGGATTCTTCTGTTTATGAAGCGATGGTCCGCATGAGTCAAGATTGGAAATTGCGTGAAACTTTAATCGATATGCATGGTAATAACGGGAGTATGGATGGCGACCCAGCAGCGGCTATGCGTTATACAGAAGCGCGTTTATCACCCATTGCCGATGAGTTATTACGTGATATTCAACATGAGACGGTTGAGTATCTGCTAAACTTTGACGATACATTAGAAGAGCCAACTGTTTTACCTGCTCGTTTTCCAAATTTATTAGTCAATGGTGCCACCGGTATTTCTGCTGGTTATGCTACTGAGATACCACCTCATAATTTAGGAGAAGTAATTGATGCGGTTATCTATATGCTAACCCATAAGCGTTATCGTTTAGACGATATTATAAAATTAATTCCTGCACCTGATTTTCCGACTGGTGCGATTATTCAAGGGGCAGACCAAATTCGTAAAGCGTATGAAACGGGTCAAGGAAAAATTGTCGTACGTTCTTTAACTGAAATAGAAGACTTAAAAGGTAATAAGCAACAAATTGTGGTGACGGAATTACCATTTGATGTTAATAAAGCCAAATTAATTCAACGTTTAGATGATATTCGTATTCAGAAGAAAATTGAAGGGATATCGGAAGTTCGTGATGAAAGTGACCGAAATGGTGTGCGCGTGGTCATTGAATTAAAACGTGAAGTGAATGCTGAAGGCATCTTACAATATTTATTAAAAAATACTGAATTACAAGTTAATTATCACTTTAATATGGTCGCTATCCATAATCGCCGTCCGGAAGTGGTAGGCTTAATGCAAATGTTGGAAGCATATATTGATCATCAAAAAGAGGTGATTACGAAGCGTACCAAGCATATGTTAGCAACCGATAAAAAACGACTACATATTGTAGAAGGTTTGATTCGGGTTGTGTCCATTTTAGACGAAGTGATTGCCGTTATTCGAAACTCGGATAATAAAGCAGATGCTAAGCGCAACTTAGAGCGTGAATTTGATTTTTCAGAAGTTCAATCTGAATCAATCGTTAACTTACAATTATATCGTTTAACCAATACGGATATCGAGGCATTACAAAATGAAAAGCTTGAATTAAATGAGCGAATCATGATGTATCAAAATATTTTAAATAATGAAGATATCTTGAAAAAAGTATTGGCCAATGAATTAAAAGACATTAAAAAACGTTTTGCATCACCAAGAAGAACCATTGTTCAAGATAAAGTTGAAGAAATTATTGTCGAAACGAGTATTATGATTCCCGAAGAACAGGTTTATGTATCGGTAACGAATGAAGGCTATATCAAACGCACCAGTGTCCGCTCATTTAGCGCTTCCGACACGACTGACTTAGGAAGTCGTGATTTGGATTATCCAATCTTTGTAAAAGAGATGAGTACGCATGACGCGATTGTGTTAATTACGAATAAAGGAAACTATATTCATTTACCAGTTCATGAATTACCAGATATTCGTTGGAAAGATATGGGAATGCATATTTCAACCAATTATCATTTAGAAGATGGAGAGCAGTTAATTGCCGCTTTTAAATCGGTAATGGAACCAGATAAATTAAAACCTGAAGCTAATCCAACATTGGTATTGACTTCCCGTAATGGCAAAATTAAGCAAACAACTTTATCACAATTTACAACTTATCGTAGCTATAAAACTAAGACGATGATGGCGATGAAATTACAAGATAAAGAAGATGAATTGGTGTCAGTCCACCTAGCAAAAGTGGATCACGATTATCAAGTGGTTGTGATTACTGAGAAAAGTTATGGTGTCCGTTATGAATTGTCAGAAGTGGCGATTAGCGGAACCAAAGCGCAAGGTGTAGTGGCGATTAACTTGAAGGATGACGATCAAGTAGTCGCTTCATTATTAATTGATAAAGCGGTGGAACGTCCACAATTATTAGCATTAACTCAAAGAGGAAATATTAAACGCTTTGACGTAGAGGTTATCTCGCAAGTGAATAATCGCTCAAGTCGGGGACATTTATTATTAAAAGAATTAAAAACGAATCCACATCGCTTTATTCAAGTTTTAGCTTTACAAAAAGGCAATATTCCAGTCGTTATCTTAGGTGACACTGGTAAAACACACGAAATTAAGGCGATGGATATTGCTTTAACCGACCGCTTATCAAACGGATCCGCTATTCAAGGTTTAGAAACTTTAGGTAAAGTTGTCGGAATGTATCCTGCTCGCTTAAAAATGTTAGATGAGGAATAGTTTTATTTCGATAGGCTCCATCAATAGGATGATAAATATTGATGGGGTCTTTTTTATTTATTTAGGGTGTGAAATGGGAGTGGGCAAGAAGTAGAAAATTGAATAATTTTCGCTTAGTTGGCCTACCACCGCACAGATGAGTAGGTCTCAAACAAGTC
>NZ_BCQX01000131.1 GCF_001552295.1 Globicatella sanguinis NBRC 15551
GAGTAGACCTCAAACAAGTCGAAAGACACTGTTTGAGACCACTCAACCACTGCGCTATTCATTAACGAATAATAATCTTGACTTAAATTTATCAAGTTTATGCCCTGGTTTATTCTCACTTGATTTTACACAAAGGTTTCATTTTTTTGACAAATTGTGATATTTTTTCAGGAAACAGTTGTAAAGTTTATGAGATTTGATATAATTATAAAAGGACTTATTAGATAAATAATAATCTAAGAAAGGTTACTCAATGCTTGGAGGGAGGGGAATCATATGTCAAAAACAGTAGTTCGTGATAACGAATCATTGGATGACGCTCTTCGTCGCTTCAAACGTAACGTTTCTAAAACAGGTACTTTAAGAGAAGCTCGTAAACGTGAGTTTTACGAAAAACCATCAGTAAGACGTAAGAAAAAATCAGAAGCAGCTCGTAAACGTAAGTTCTAGAAAACGTCTTGAGCGATATAGACAATTTGATATATCAAGAAGATTTAAACACTACTCAGTAATGGGTGGTGTTTTTCTTTTTGTTATTTGCTGATGAATCACTTAAAAATGCTGTCTTTTACTTGTCAAAAGAATTTCTATGTAGGTCATTTCGCAATTTTTTGACACTAAATTATTTTTCACAAACTTTCATTTTTCTAAAAGCGATTAAATATTTTCATAGGAAAGTTAATTTCACAATGTAAGCTTTCCAAATAGACAAAAACAGTAAAAAATCCCAAAAATACCCAATTTTTGTTTTCATAAATTTTCAGCGTGTCTCATTTTGAGACACAAAAACAGCTCTTTTTGAGTAGAATTTTCATTTTCATAAAATTTCGAAAAATTATTCGCAAAAATTGATAAATTCTTAATAATTAAGCAAAAAATGTCTCAAAATAAGACACGGGCTTGTGAATAATATACTTTCATATTAAATAAGGAAATGAAAGAATGATATTCAATTCATTTCACAAGCCAACGAACCGACATGCAACAAAATATGAATGAAGCAAAGAGTGTTGTTCTATTTAGTAAAATAGTCTTGTATCCTTCCACAAAACTGAAAAATGATTACCTCAATAGTTTTTGTAACTGGGGAAAGTTACGTGCAACAAATTGGGTAATCTTATTGTAATTTTATAGCCGACGAAGCGAAAATCATTCGATTTTCTACTTTTGGTCTACTCCCAACTGTGCGGGGGAGGCCACGAAGCGAAAATTATTGATTTTCTACTTCTTGCCCACTCCCTAATTTCGATGATGATTTCTTTTGTATCATGATTAGCAATAAAGTTTGAAAAAAATCAGTTTGATAATCTGCCAAATTTTTCTAACGTATATTTTGTTACCGTTAACAAATCATATTCTCTCAATGTTACCGATATCATTATGAGATTTTAACTAGTAAATAAAATTTTAAGTTGCTATTATTTAAGTAAACGATTACAGCTTATTTGAGCTTGATGGAGGTATTAAAAATGACCGGTAAGAATAACCTTGAGGTAAGACGGGCGAAGTTATCGCAGAAAGTCGAAAAATTTGGAATTCGTCGTTTTAAAGTTGGGACTGCTTCGGTATTAATTGGTGCAGGCTTATTTTTTAATGCGAATTTTGTTTCTGCTCAGACAGTGACAGATGGCACATTGAGTGATTCAGCTGATAGCGCCTTAGTAGCCGATGCTAATGAAACAGAAGCTGAAGTACCATTAGTGGATATACCTGTATCAGCAGAAGTTAATGCGGATACAGTTGAGGAGACAACAGTAGTAGCGGAATCGAATGCTGAGACAGTTGGAGAAGAAGCACCAACTGAACTAGTAGAGACCACAGAAGCAGAGATAGATGAAAGTGTCGAAGAGTCTACTCAATTACCTGAAACAACTTTAGTAGATACAAACACTGCCGTTGAGGATGAGCCAATCAATGATGCAACGACAGTCAATGAACCTGTTACTTTGTTAGCAGAATCAGATGAAACATCCATTTCAGAAGAAGTGATGGAAGATTCAACACCAATAACATCTAATTCAGATGAAGCAATCAATACGATTGCTAGCGATGAAAAGCTAAGTGCAGCAGCTGCAACCACCAACACTGCAAGGGATGTTGAACCAATTGAAGAAGGCATGATACGCCTACACTTTGAAAATTTACCTGAAGATAAAATTGGTACTTTAGGTCTTTGGTATTGGGGAGGCGTTGAAAACGAATCAAGCAATCATCCTGATGGTTGGCCTAAGGGTGCAACGCTCTTTGATTCGAATAAAAAAGATGAATACGGCTATTATATTGATATTGCTCAATCTACTAATCCGGCTGATATAGGTTTCTTATTATTAGATACAGCTGGTACTGATGATGCCTCTATTAAAATTACGCCAACAGATCAAACCGTTAAATTATTAAGCGGTGAAATGAATGAAGCGTGGATTGATGCGAACTTCCAAACGAATAGTTATCAACCACTTAAAGATGAAAATGTTCTTAGAATTAATTATCTTCGTTCAGATAATAATTATGAAAATTTAGGTGTTTGGTCTTGGTTTGACGTAGAAAACTCACCACAAAATTGGCCAACAGACGCTTTAAAATTTGAACAAGAAGGTCAATATGGTCGCTACGTTGATTTACCATTATCCAAAGGTCTTGAGTCTAGTATTGGCTTTTTAATCGTAAATACGGCGGATGAATCAAAACCTTTAACAGATTTAGTTTTTTCTGATCGTAAAACGCATAGTCAAATATTCTTGCGTGATAACGATCAAACTGTTTATACCAATCCATACTTTGTTGCTGAAAATAAAGTAGACCCAAGTACAGCAACGCCTGGCGTCCATAATGTTACAGTCGAAGCAAGTGTTAATAGAGAAGTGGAATCCAATCACTTTGCCTTATTAGATGTGACGATTACCAATCCAGATAATGCTGAAATTAAGCAAATTATTGCGGATACTTCTGCTTTGGGGACGAGCGCTGAAGTTAAAATTTCTCCTGAATTAAATCGGGTGACGATTACTGCAACACATGATACTAAACCTGGTGAATATCAAATACCGATTCGTGTCTATGATGCTGAAAATGGTTATTATGAAACAACAGCCTCAGTAGTCGTGAAAGAGCATGTCAAAGCTGAAGGTGAATTAGATTGGGATGAACAAGTCATTTACTTTATGTTGACTGACCGCTTCTTTGATGGTGATTCGACTAATAATAATCCGTATGATTTACCTTATGAGTCAGCGAAAAATCAAGGTGGGGTATATCGTGGCGGTGACTTTAAGGGAGTAACAGCTAAATTAGATTACTTGAAAGAATTGGGTGTGACCTCGATTTGGGTAACGCCAATTGTTGAAAACATTAAGTATAATGTAGGCGGCACCGATAATGTTGATGAGTTTTATGCTTACCATGGTTATTGGGCAAGTGATTTTGAAAAATTAAACCCACATTTAGGAAGTTTAGCAGATTTTCATGAATTAATTGATGAAGCAGCTGCTAGAGGCATTAACATCTTAGTCGATGTGGTGTTAAACCATCCGGGATATGGATTAAATAAAGGAGATTCATTACCAGTAGAAGGATTCCCAACAGCTGAAGATCAAGAACGCTTTGATGGTTTAATCCGTCAAGAAGAGGGAATGGATCCAGATACTCAACGTAGCTTAAGTGGCCTTCCTGATTTTGAAACGGAACGACATGAAGTAAGAGAACAATTGGTAGCTTGGCAATCACAATGGTTAGAAAAAGCTACTACAAGTAAAGGGAATAGTATTTATGGTTTCCGAGTTGATACTGTGAAAAATGTGGATAATACAACTTGGCAACACTTCAAGAATGTATTAGCAGAATTAGATTCAGATTTCCACTTAATGGGCGAATCATGGGGAGCAAATTATACCAATGATAATGACGATTTAGGCGAAGGAAAAATGGATAGTTTGTTAGACTTCGGCTTTAAAGAAATTGCTAAACAACTAGTCAATGGCGATTTAACCGGAGCTCAACAAGAATTAATTAATCGTAATGGGTTTATTACCAATGCGGAGTCTCTTGGACAATTTTTAAGTAGCCATGATGAAGATGGTTTTACCTATTCGTTAGGTGGTGATTTAAATAAACAAAAGATTGCTGCTACTATTCAATTAACCGCTAAAGGGTTACCTGTAATTTATTACGGGGAAGAACTCGGTTTAAGTGGTGCTAATAATTGGCCTTATTATGACAATCGTTATCAATTCGATTGGGATAAGGTTGAAGGCAATGCGATGCATGAGCATTATACGAAACTATTAGACTTTAGAAATGAACATTCTGAATTAATGGCGCGAGGAGATCGTACAACTTTAGCCGGTAATAATTCTGTAAAATGGTTAATTGCTAAACGTTCTTATAATAATCAAAGTGCGTATATTGCAACTAACTTAAATGAAACAGCAACACCTTTAACCATTGAAGTGTCAGGAGAAGACGCTGTCTTATTTGATCACTATTCAGGCAACTCTTATAATGCAACACTATCTGAAACAGGTCAGTATGTCGTTAATATTGAAGCTCCAGCAATTACTGAAGGTGGAACTTTACTCTTAACGGTGACAAATGGGGACATTATTAACGCAAAATTAACCTCAGAAGAAGAGCCGCCAGTTGAAGAAGGCATGCTTCGAATTCACTTTAAAGAATTACCAGACCAAGCACTTAATACCTTAGGTTTATGGACTTGGGGTGATGTTGCGACGCCATCTGAACAATTAGGATCATGGCCGACCGGAGCAACTAACTTTGGCGAAGCAAGACAAGATGATTATGGCTACTATCTTGATGTTCGTAAATCAAGTTTAGAGGCTAAAAAAATCAATTACTTAATTAATAATAATAAAGGGGATAACATTACTGGCGATCAAAGCATTGATATTATTTCACCAGCGATGGATGAGGTATGGATTGATGCTGATTGGGGTGTTAATTATTATAAACCGATTGAAACTCCGAATACGGTACGTATTAATTACTACCGTACGGATGGTAACTATGATAATTTAGGTCTTTGGACATGGGGATCTGTTGAAAAACCAGGAGAAAATTGGCCAGACGGCATTGACCTTGACCGTGAAGGGAAATATGGATATTATGCCGATGTCACACTAAGTGAATTAGCTGAATTAGGATTTTTAATTGTTGATGAATCAACAGGAGAGAAAGTCATAGAACAAGATTTTATCTTTAAAGATTTAGAAAATCACACTCAACTATTCATCCGTGATAATGATTCAAAAATTTATACCAATCCTTACTATGTAAGCCAAATTCAATTGAATAGTGCGGAACAATTATCAGAAAATACAATTGAACTCCAATTCTCAAGTACTGAAGGTTTAACCAATGAAGATTTATTAAATGGCTTAACCATTACAAGTTCAACTCAACAATCAGTAACCCTAGACTCTGTCTCTATCCAAGAGGGCGGTACTACTGTTTTATTAACAGGTGATTTCGCTCTTGAAAATGCTCCATTTGGCATTACTTTTGAGGAGATGACAGTTAATACACGTACAGGATGGCGTTTAACTGACGAAGTGTATGGTTATGACGGCGATTTAGGAATGACTTTAAATGAAACAGGTACTGTCGCAGAAATGAATCTTTGGTCACCGAGTGCCCAAGAAGTGAATGTGGTTGTTTATGATAAAGATGATAATAATACCGTCGTTGGACGAGTTGCGATGGCAGCTTCAGATAAAGGCGTTTGGAATGTTAAGTTAGATGCTGCTAAAGATTTAGGGCTAGAGACTTTGACTAATTATCTCTATCATTATGAAATTATTCGTGGTGGTAAAAAATATTTAGTTTTAGATCCATATGCAAAATCAATGGGAGCATGGGATAATACTAATCCAATGCCAGTACCAGAAGATGTAGTGAGTAAACCAGTTGGAAAAGCGGCTTTTGTAGCGCCAGATCAATTAGGACCAAAATTAGATTTTGCCAATATTGAAGGCTATAAAAAA
>NZ_BCQX01000132.1 GCF_001552295.1 Globicatella sanguinis NBRC 15551
GGCAATCTTCCATAATGAATCACCCGCTACGACCGTATAAACGGTACTTGGTTCAGTCGGTGTTTCTGGTGTTTCTGGTGTTTCTGGTGCAGAAACAGTTAACTTTTGACCAATTTGTAAGAAATCACTGGTTAAATTATTCCACTGTTTCAATTCAGCTACTGTCACACCATTTGCTTTGGCAACTTTCCATAAGGTATCTCCGGCAACTACTGAATATTGAGTTGCTTGAGCTTCAATCATTAATGGTGATACAGAAAATCCTAAAGTGGCTATTGAAACTAATAAAGTACGTTTTAAATTTTTCATTGTTAACTCCCCTTTTTTTGAAACATTTGTAACACTTTTGTTACATTAAAGATAACACTCTGATATAAATTAGTCAAGCGCTTTAATCCGAATTCAAAAATTTTTCAAAAAATTTTCATAAATTAAAAAAGTACCTAGTGAGAGTTCCAAAAACACTCACAGGTACTTAATAAAATACTGTTATATCAACAATAATTTAGAATCAAGATGACTTTCTCAGTAAAATCAAAATTAATTTCATACATTTAATTTATACTAGGCTTCTTTTTCAGAAAAATATTCTGGAAAATGATTTGTTACAATCTCGTTACAACGATAACATAACTCTTCAGCTCCAGCAATTGTCCCTACTTCCTCACGGATAGCACGACATCTTTCACATACATGTCCCGGTGCATGATTAACTGAAACTTTAAAATGATCAAATTCATGGGCACTTGCTCCTGCCTCAGTAATATCTTTTAAATCTAATTTAGAAACAATTAATAATTGATCTAATTGATCACTTAAATTAGTCAATACTTGACGCATTTCTTCATCCGTATAAACCGTAACAGCTGCTTCAAATGATTTTTTAATTGGGTCTTCTTCAACGTTTTTCGCTTCTTCTAAAACTTTATTAACAGCATCTTTCATTTCAAAGAATGGCTCCCATGCTTTAATCACTGCTAAATCTTCGGTAATGTCTTTTGCTTTAGGCATATCTTGTAATTGTACAAAGCCTTCAGCTCCAGGTAATTCTTTCCAAGCCTCTTCCATTGTATGTAATAAAATAGGGGTAAGCAATGGAATTAACCCACTTAAAATGTCATAGATAACAGTTTGCATTGCGCGACGTGCACTGGCATCTGCTGCTTCAATATATAAGACATCTTTAGCAAAGTCTAGATAGAATGCAGATAAATCTACGGTAATAAAATTGATTACTTTCTTATAAATCGTTGAAAATTCAAATTCATCATAAGCTTTCAATACATCATGAACCAATACATTATATTTTGCCATTAAATATTGGTCTACTTTACGTAATTCGGATACTCGATCGGTCTCTGGATTAAAGTCACCAATGTTAGATAGCATAAAACGAATCGTATTACGAATTTTACGATAAGATTCTGATACTTGTTTTAAAATATCATGCGAAACACGAACATCATTTTCATAGTCCACACTTGCTACCCACAGACGAATAATGTCAGCACCTAATGTTTCCATTACTTCTTCAGGTAAAATAACATTACCTAATGACTTACTCATTTTTTGCCCCTTACCGTCCATGACGAATCCTTGTGATAATACAGCTCTGTAAGGTGGTACGCCATTTACCGCAATAGAAGTAGTAAAACTTGAGTTAAACCAACCACGATATTGATCTGAACCTTCTAAATATAGGTCTGCTGGGAATGATTGACCTGGTCTTTCTAAGACACTTGCATAAGAAGTTCCAGAATCAAACCATACATCCATAATATCCATTTCTTTCGTAAACTCACCATTCGGACTGCCAGGATGAGTAAAGCCTTCAGGTAATAACTCTTTAGCCTCACGTTCAAACCAGATATTAGAACCATTTTCAGCAACTAATTGTGCCACATGTTCAATTACTTTTCCATCAAGAATCGCTTCGCCATTTTCAGCATAGAAAATAGGTAATGGAACTCCCCAGACACGTTGACGTGAAATGACCCAATCGCCACGGTCACGTAACATATTATAAATACGAACTTGACCTGATGGATGATACCAAGTGACATCATTATCAACAGCCGTTAATAAATCTTGACGGAATTTATCAATCGAAGCAAACCATTGTGGCGTCGCACGGAAAATGACTGGCTTTTTAGTACGCCAATCATGTGGATAACTATGAAGCAATTCATCTTGTTGTAATAAGCTGCCATTTTCAGCTAATTGCTCCATCACAAGCTTATTCCCTTTAAGATAGAATACGCCCTCTAAACCTGGTGCTTCATCCGTGAAATGTCCGCGATTATCAATTGGTGATAAAATTTCTAATCCATATTTTTGACCAATTTGGTAGTCATCTTCCCCGTGTCCTGGTGCCGTATGGACTAATCCAGTACCAGCATCCATCGTTACATGATCTCCAACCATTAATAATGATTCTCGGTCATACATAGGATGTTGAGCCGTCATACGGTCGAATTGAATCCCTTCATATTCAGCTACCACTTGGTAATCTTCCCAGCCAATTTCTTGAGCAACTTTTTCTAATAATTCTTTCGCGACAATAAATTGACGGTCTGCCACATTGACTGCTACATAAGTAGCATCTGGTTTAACTGAAATCCCTAAGTTTGCCGGAATAGTCCATGGAGTCGTCGTCCAAATAATAAATTCTGCTTTTTCATCGACAATGCCTTTCGTATCTTTCACTTTAAAAGCTACATAAATTGTTGGTGAAGTTACATCTTGATATTCTACTTCCGCTTCTGCTAACGATGATTCACTTGATGGCGACCAATAAATCGGTTTTAATCCTTTATAAATATATCCTTTTTCAGCCATTTTACCGAAAATACGTAATTGAGCAGCTTCATATTCTGGTTGTAAAGTTAAGTAAGGGTGTTCCCATTCTCCTGTGACACCTAAACGTTTAAATGTTTCGCGTTGAGCATCTACTTGTTTTAAAGCATATTCCTCACACATTCTTCTAAAGTCAGCAACCGAATATTTTTTACGATCGATTCCTTCATTTTTAGTTAAAGCTGATTCAATTGGTAACCCATGTGTATCCCAGCCTGGAATATAAGGTGCACTAAAACCATTCATTGATTTATAACGAACAATAAAATCTTTCGTTACTTTATTTAAAGCATGCCCCATGTGAACTTTACCGTTAGCGTATGGAGGACCATCGTGTAAAATATATGACGGTTTTCCTTCATTTTTCAATTGGATTTTGCTATAAATATCTGCGTCTTTCCATTCTTCTTGTAATGCTACTTCTTTGACCGGTAAATTTGCACGCATGGCAAAGTTTGTTTTTCCTAAATTTAATGTCTCTTTTAATTTCATTGTTATCTCCTTTAATTATAATAAAAAATGCCCCTTCAAATAGAAGGGACGTAAAATTACGTGGTACCACCCAGTTTAGTTTCAATAAATTATTGCAACTCACTCTTTCATGATAACGCTATTTAAGCGACAAAAACTACTTATAGTTCATTTTTATAATTAACAATTGGGGATAATTAAGTGATTAGTGATGTCAAGCTCACACCCTCCTTGACTCGCTGATAATATAATCAAATAATTGTGTCCAATTACTCTTTTGGTAAATCTATACGAATTGTACGACCAAGAACACTTTCAACTGGTTGTTCAGAGTCTTCTCCAGCAACAGGATAGTTATGATGTTCGTCAACTGGATCTGCTTCAAAAAAATCATCTTGTACTGGAATATCTTTTCCATCTTCGTCAGCAATTTCAAAATCCATTTGGTCTAATTGACTTCTTTTATCTTCTTTTAATTCATCAGTAGGTTCCACAACTACTTGAGCAGCTTCTGCTTCTTGAATTGGTTCAAGTTCAGTTTGAACTGATAAATCTTCAGATTGAGCACTTAATTCATCACGTAAATGATTAATTGGTGTTTCAATCTCTCCTTGCGCTTCTTTAAATAATTCTTGATTGTCTTCTTTATTTAATAATGACAATTGAGCTTCAACCATATTTTTTAGGCGATTTCTAAAGTTTAAACTATATTGATGTAAATGTTCAGTTTCACTTACAATGGTTTTAGATCGGTTATTAGCATCTTCTAAAATGCGTTCAGCTTCTCGATCTGCTTCATATAAAATTAATTCAGCTTCCTTACGCGCGTTTTGTTTTAAGCGTTCAGCTGCTTCTTGTGCGACCATAATCGAATTATTTAATGAATCTTGTAACTGTTTGAAATAATTCAATTTATCTTCCATGTCGGCGATTTTGGTCGTCATCTCATTATTACTTTTGGTTAATTTTTCAAATTCAACCACAATAATATCTAAAAAGTCATTGACTTCATCTGAATCATAACCTCTAAATTTCGTGTTAAATTCTTTATGTAAAATCTCAGATGGTGTTAAAGACATTCTGACACTTCCTTTCAAAAGTTTCAATCGATAAAATATACAATTACTATTCTACACTAATTCGATTGAAATTTATAGAGTTTCATGAGAACTTTTGTTAAATCATTAAAAATAAAACATTATCATCGATAAATAGGACTTCATTATTTGATCAGCACATTGACTGTTAAACGATAATTATCTTTCTTGGTCACACCATCAATCGATTGTATCCAAAAACGACCATATTTTCTAAGTGACACAATATCATTAAGTTTTACTTCAATGTCGGAACGAGTCATCGCCATAAAATTCATTTTTACATTACCGGCATTAATTTGATCTTTAGCTCTTTGTCTTGAAAAATTATAAACATTCGAAAGCATCGCATCTAATCTTAAAGAACTACTAATCACCGTCATGGTTTCCCAGGCTTCATTGGACTCTAAAATTTGTTCCCACTCAATCTCCTCTAAGTGAACACCAACATTACCAATTTTGGTAACATTACTCATTAAATATAATTTTATCGTTTCATCGACTATTACATGCCACGCTTCCCCATCGGTAATAATATCCCCAATGCGTTCGCGATCAATTCCACTACCAATTAAGGTACCTAATATTTTTCCGTGAGAAATATTAGCAAATTTCACTGGAAATTTGATATTTAATAAACTCAAATTAAAATCATCTTCTTCCAGTTCATGATAAGGTGGAACAATTAGAGCTCGTTTTCGTTCAGCTTTTTCATATCCTCCCCTAAAATAAACGGCTAAATTTTCATTACTTGCTACTAATTGTTTTACAATAAGTGCTTCTCTAGGTGTTAAAAAAGGTGTTAAATAAGCACTATAACGATTTTCTACTATTTGCATCCAACCAAAAACTTGGTCAATAAAAGATTGCTCCTCTTTGCCATAATGTTGATATATGTCCTGATTCACTTTAATCCTCTTTCTAAACGATTATAAAAACAAATTAAGTAAAACGATAATACCTCTTTTAACGAGGTTGAGCGTGAAAATAGCAATAATCACATTAAAGCTAATACCACCAATGGGTGGAATAAAACGGTCAAAAATATTTAAATATGGCTCTGATAATTTAGAAACCCACTCTTCAATTTTGCTGCCACGTGCATTTGGAAACCAACTTAATAATGCATAGACAACTAAGACCATTTGGTAAGCGTCAATTAATTTCATTAAATAAACGACTAAATTAAAAATCATATCTCTGTTCCCCTTAAATTTTCTTAAAGCTATTCTATCATAAAAATGACTGTTTACCTAATGAATCATTGATTAAGAAAAGAAAATCCTGGCAATCATACTAAAGCATTCATATCTTGCCAATCACGCTTCATCATTAATTAAAAGATGAGGATGAGCATAAACTTTTGAAATTTTGTTTAGTCATTGCTCGAAATTTAAAAGTGTAGTGGTTGAACAGCCTCAATCTGCGTCTTATAGAAGTTGGACATAAGGCTGGGCAAAAACCATTTAAATTCTGTTCAGGCATATCT
>NZ_BCQX01000133.1 GCF_001552295.1 Globicatella sanguinis NBRC 15551
CCATATTAAAAAAATGTTACTTTTATTCCTAAAAATCAACGATAGCATCTTGACTTTTAGCCAATACTTCATTAAAATGTTTTAGGTATTGACATAAAGGTTTAGATTTTAGGAGGTGTCATAATGAAAAGAACTTACCAACCAAAAAAGAGAACGCGTAAAAAAGTCCACGGATTCCGTAAACGTATGAGTACAAAAAACGGTCGTCGTGTATTAAGAAAACGTCGTCAAAAAGGACGCGCAAAATTATCAGCATAATGCAAAAAGTTACTACGTTTCGTGGTAACTTTTTTTATTTGTCTATTTGTATTTTTTTTTACGTTAAAATTCGTTATAATGAAAAGTGAATAATTGAGTCAAGTATAAGATGAGGTAGAAAATGAAGAAAGAATATCGTGTAAAAAGTGAAAAGGATTTTCAAGATGCTTTTCAAAATGGAACTTCCTATGCTAACCGCCAGTTAGTACTTTATGTGTACCCTAAAATTGGACAAGTACATTTTCGTGTAGGGTTATCGGTTGGTAAAAAAATGGGAAATGCGGTACAGAGAAATAAAATAAAACGATTACTACGACATGCGATTCATGAATTATCCCCTGCCATCAATAATGAATATGATTATTTAATAATAGCTCGCAAAGATATAGTCAATCGTAATTTTTATGAAATAAAAAAATCATTGGTTCATGTTATGAAAATTGCCTCAATTATTGATATCAAAAAGTTAGAGGAGTTGCAGTAGACCTATATGAAGAAAAATTATAAAAAATGGTTACAAATTATCCTATTGTTATCGATAGTTTTAGTGTTAACCGCTTGTGGTAATGTTAACGAACCAATTAGTGCTGAAAGTACTAATTTATGGGATCGTTATATTATTTATAACTTGTCACAATTTATCATTTGGTTATCAAATTTATTTGGCGGTAGTTATGCCCTTGGGATTATTATTTTTACGATATTAATTCGTGCTTTATTAATTCCATTGACCAAAATGCAATTAAAATCACAACGTGAAATGCAAGCATTACAACCAGAATTAGATAGAATCAAAGAAAAATATCCAAATCGTGACCGTGAATCAATGCAATTAGCGCAAGAAGAACAACAACAATTATTAGAATCACATGGTGTTAATCAATTTGCTGGTTGCTTACCTTTATTGATTCAATTACCAGTGATGATGTCCCTTTATCAATCAATTAGTCGTACCCCAGAATTAAAGCAAGGGCATTTTTTATGGACTAACTTAGGTCAAATGGACCCATTATTTATTTTACCGATATTGGCAGCGGTATTAACATTTGCGAATTCATACTTCACAATGAAAAGTAATGAAAATCCAAATAGTCAAGTTAAAACGATGATGTATATCATGCCAGCCTTTATTTTATTAATTTCACTTGGATTACCAAGTGCTGTTACTTTATATTGGGTTGTTTCAAATGCGATTACATTAATTCAAACATTTGTTTACAATAATCCTTATAAAATTATTGCAGAACGTGAAGCAAAACTACAAGCTGAAAAAGAAAAACAACGTGCTTTGCGCAAGGCATTGAAACGCGTTAAAAAATAGTAAGGAGCGAATCAGGATGGAACATAGTACTACAATTAGAGCTGAATCAGTTGAAAAAGCGATTAAAATCGGTTTGACTAAATTAAATATTTCAGAAGCTGAAGCTAATATCAACATTATTAGTGAGGGGAAAAAAGGATTATTTGGTTTCGGAAAACAAGATGCCATCGTTGAAATTTCTAAAAATGCCTCCATTTCAGAATTAACTGCTGAAATTGAAAAGCAAGTAGAAGAAAAAAAAGATGAGCTAATCGACCATACAAAAACACCCGAACCCTCTATTAAAAAAGAAGTAAAAAAATCAAAAGCAAAACCACAACTGCAAGAACAAAAAGTTGAGCCGGCAAAGGTTGAAAAACCAAAATCTGTTCAAACTCCAGTGAAAGATTCAGAACTAATTACTGACAATGTGGAAACTGAAAACAATCATCACGATGATTTAATGGCTGAACATCAAAAAGTAGCCGAATATTTAGAAAACATTATTAATGATTACGGAGCAAAAGCGGATGTAACGGTTGAACGTCAAAAAAATCAACTTATCTTTAATATCGAAACAGATAAATCTGGTTTAATTATCGGGAAACACGGTAAGATTATCAATTCATTACAAGTATTGGCTCAAATTATGGTCCATCAATATGATAAAAGACGCCAATCGGTGATTCTCAACATTGGGGATTATCGTAATCGTCGTGCCAATGTTTTAGAACAAATTGCTGAACGTACAGCAAAACAAGTGCTCAAAACTAAACATTCAGTTGTATTGGATCCATTACCAAGCTATGAACGCAAACAAATCCATGCGTATTTAAGTAAGGTTGAACATATCGCAACACATTCTGAAGGTCGTGACCCAAATCGTTATTTAGTAGTCGAATATAAACCATAAAACTTATTCTTATAATAACTATTAATAGCACAGAGCATTGTTTCACCCATTAGATTGTAATATACTTAACTTAAGACCGCTTACATTTCGTAAGTGGTCAGATTTAAAAAAAGGGGGACATATTATGTCTAAGTTTGAACAAGATGCAAAAGCATTACTTGACTTAGTTGGTGGTAAAGATAATATTGCAGCTGTGACACACTGTGCAACACGGATGCGATTTGCTTTAGTTGATCCAGCAAAAGCTAAGGTAGCAGATATCGAAAAATTAGCTTCTGTTAAGGGGACGTTTACTCAAGCAGGACAATTCCAAGTTATTATTGGAAATGCTGTTTCAGAGTTTTATCAAGATTTTGCCCGTTTGTCAGGTGTTTCAGAGGCTTCTAAAGAAGATGTTAAACGTGCTTCTGAGAAGAATCAAAACAAATTGCAAAAAGCGATGGCTTTCTTAGCTGAAATCTTCGCACCTATTATTCCAGCCATTATTGTTGGGGGGCTTATTTTAGGCTTCCGTAATGTTTTAGAAGGTGTCGGTTTTGAAGCCTTAGGACAAAAAGTTGTAGATGGTGTCGCTCTGACCAATGCTGCGGGTGAACCTGTATGGAATACCATTACGGATGTTAGTCAATTTTGGAGTGGTGTCAATCATTTCTTATGGTTACCTGGGGAGGCTATTTTCCACTTCCTTCCAGTTGGGATTGTTTGGGCTGTTACTCGTAAAATGGGAACGACTCAAATTTTAGGGATTGTATTAGGTTTAACCTTAGTATCACCCCAATTATTAAATGCTTATGGTGCCGCAGATGCATTAGCTGAAGGAACAGTGCCACAATGGGATTTTGGTTTCTTTAAATTAAATATGATTGGTTATCAAGCGCAAGTGATTCCAGCAATGTTAGCTGGTTTAGCATTAGGTTACTTAGAAAAATTCTGGCGTAAACATGTTCCAGAAATGTTATCAATGATTTTAGTTCCATTTTTATCATTATTACCAGCTGTTATTTTAGCTCATACTGTATTGGGGCCAATTGGTTGGTGGTTAGGAAATATTATTTCTACAGTGGTATTAGCAGGATTAACTGGGCCGTTAAAATGGTTATTTGGTGCTATCTTTGGTGCTTTGTATTCGCCATTAGTAATTACTGGTCTACACCATATGACCAATGCGATCGATTCACAATTAATCGCTGATACTGCTTCAAAAACAACTGGTCTATGGCCAATGATTGCTTTATCTAATATCGCCCAAGGTTCTGCTGTAGTGGGATATTGGTGGTTAACACGTCATGACGAAGAGGAATCTCAAGTAACGATACCTTCCTTTGTATCAGCCTATTTAGGCGTTACTGAGCCTGCAATGTTTGGGGTTACCTTAAAATATGTTTATCCATTTGTGGCTGCTATGATTGGTTCTGGTATTGCTGGTTTATTATGTACAACCTTTGACGTTCAAGCGACTTCAATTGGGGTAGGTGGTTTACCTGGATTCTTAGTGATTACACCGGAAACGATGATTTCATTTATTATTTGTATGTTAGTGGCATTCAGTGTACCATTAGTATTGACAATTACCTTTAAAAAAGCCAATTTATTTACTGGTTCAAAAAAAGCATAGTCAACTAATATAGGAGGAAATTCTGTGTCAATTAAAGAAAAAGTAATTTACCAATTATATCCAAAATCATTTAAAGATACTGATGGCAATGGAATTGGAGATTTGAAAGGGATTATTGAGAAAATTGATTACTTAGCTGATCTAGGAATCGATATGATTTGGATAAATCCTTTTTATCCCTCTCCACAAAATGATAATGGTTATGATGTCAGTAATTACATTGAAATTGATCCATTATTTGGTACCATGGAAGACTTTGAGAAATTAGTAGCAGTGGCTAAAAATCACAATATTGATTTAATGTTAGATATGGTTTTTAATCATACCTCAACGGAACATGAATGGTTTCAAAAAGCATTAGCAGGGGATCCTTATTATCAAGATTTTTACTACTTACGTCCATTAAAAGCGGATGGTTCATTGCCTACCAATTGGGAATCTAAATTTGGTGGACCCGCTTGGGAAAAATTTGGTGACACAGATTTGTACTATTTACATTTGTATGATGTAACACAAGCTGATTTAAACTGGCATAATCCAAATGTGAGACAAGAATTATACAAAGTAGTTCGTTTCTGGTTAGATAAAGGGGTGAAAGGATTCCGTTTTGATGTTTTAAATGTAATTGGAAAAGACCCCAATCTGATTGATAGTGAAAAACCTGGTTCTTCACAAGAAAAATCACTTTATACGGATACACCAATCGTACATAAATGGATTAATGAAATGAATCAAGCGACTTTTGGTCAAAGAGAGGATATTGTGACAGTTGGAGAAATGTCTTCAACCACCGTTGAAAATGGAATTCGTTATACTAATCCACAAGAAAATGAATTATCAATGATTTTCAGTTTTCATCATTTAAAAGTAGACTATGAAGACGGTGAAAAGTGGAGTAATCCATCTTTTGATTTCATCGAATTAAAAGCTATTTTAGATGCATGGCAACAAGGGATGTCTGATGGTGAGGGTTGGAATGCACTATTCTTAAATAACCATGATCAACCACGTTCAAATAGTCGCTTTGGCGATGTAGAAAAATATCCCTATGAAACGCAAACGATGTTAGGAACGACGATTCAATTTTTAAGAGGAACGCCTTATATTTATCAAGGTGAAGAAATTGGAATGACTAATCCTAATTATCAAACAATTGCACAGTATAATGATATTGAAACCCATAATAACTATAAGATTATGTTAGAAAAAGGGTATGATGATGCCAAAGTGATGACTATTATTCAAGCGAAATCACGTGATAATAGTCGGACACCCATGCAATGGGATCAGTCGAAAAATGCTGGTTTCACTAACGGGCAACCTTGGTTAGATGTAGCAAGTAATTATCCAACAGTAAACGTTGAAGCAGAACTCAATAATCCGAATGGAATATTTGCATATTATAAACAATTAATCCATTTAAGAAAAACCGAAGATGCTTTAATTAATGGAACTTACCAAGGGATTTTACTTGATGATCCAAAAGTGATGGCGTATTTGAGAACCACTGAGACGGAAGAAATTTTAGTTTTAAGTCATTTCTACGCTGGTGAAGTTGAAGTTGAATTACCAGACGGTTTTAATCAAACAGCAGAAAAAATTATTGGCAACGGCTCTGCTGAAGTGGTTAATCAATCCGTTAAATTATCGCCTTATGAGATCATTGTTTTAAAACGATTAAAATAATTAGCTGTCAATATAAGCACTGAATGGTACTAAGCAAAGTACTTTCAGTGCTTTTTGTAGGTATCCCGTTTTTTGATGATTTTTTAATAAAAGAACAAAGTTTGATTCGTTAAGGTTCCTCTGATGGATTAAAGG